>JAAXXJ010000177.1 GCA_013334545.1 Nitrospirota bacterium
CGCACGCGCTTGAGCAGGGCGCCCGCGATGGTGCCCGGCATGCACGAGAAGGGCATGACGTTCACGATGCCCGAGACGCCGCGCTGTGCGTAGTCCACGGCCTTGCCCACGGACAGCGCCGTCTCGCCCTCGAAGGAGTGGTGCACGTACGGTAGGGCCCGCTCAAGCGTCGTTTTGATGCTCGGCTCGTGCAGGCTGCGGAGGTTCCCGTTGAATCCGGCCAGCAGCCGGTGCTCGTCCTTCACCTGGACCCGGTTGGTCACGTATGCCTTCAGCAGGTCCTTCCAGGCGCGATTCATTTTCGCCGCGACCTTGGCCGTCTCGTTCACGTAGAGCAGCCACTCGCCAAGGGGTGCCACCCAGGCCTCGCCGCCGAGCCGCTCAATCTGGCGCACCACGTCCTCGTTCCCGAACCGGTTGGCGCGGATGTAGATCTCGCCCACGACACCGATGACCGGCTTGTCCCGTTCAGTGACCCCCATGTCCATGAATGCCTGGTAAACATCTTTCAAGATCGGCAGCGGGTCCTGCCGCTGTCCGATCGCAGTGGTCACGTCGACAAGCGCCTGTTCATAAATGCGGTCCGCCCGGCCTTTCTGCTTCTCATAGGGCCGGTGCTCCCACAGCGCCTTCTGCAGCATGTCCACGCTGACCACGCCCTGCCAGAGCAGGCGCAGGAAGTCCTTCCCCACCATGCCCAGCTCGCGGTACACGCTATCATCCTGCATGGGCGCCACGATCGGCACCTCAGGGAGGCCGAGGCTGTCCAGCACGAGCCGGTGGTAGCGGTTGTACTGGCCGAACCTGCAGGGCCCTTTGCCCGAGGGCATGAAGAAGGCGCTTCTCGCAGGGTCGAAGCCGGGCCGCCTCGTCGCCTTGATCATGTCGCCGGTCGTGACCGCCAGGGGGAAGCATTCCCTGCCCGAGCTGTGCTGTTTGCCGATGGCTACGGTCTCTGCGTCGGACTCGGGCAGCACCTCGGATTCCACGCCGCAAGCCCGGAAGGCCGCAGCGAGGGCGTGGGCGTGGTCGGCCATGGGCGGCAGGAAGACCTTCCTGCGGTGATGCGCCGCCATCTGGCGGGGGGGTATGATCCTGCTTTTCCTCGTACGACCGGCGTTCTCGAGGCTGTCGAGGAACGCCTCGATGCGGGTGATGGCGCCCGCGTCGGCGCTGTGCTCGTCGATCTCGAGCTGAAGATAGGGCTTGCCGCCCATCTCCTCGCGGAAGAAATGGGAGATGAAGGAGTCCGGCCCGCAGCCAAAGTTCGTGATATAGACGGGAAAGAGGTCCGGCTGGTCCTTCAGGAACCGAGCCGCTGCCAGGATCTTCCGGCCCGAGCGCCAGTACATCTCCTCCATGCCCGCGTGGTCGACCTCGTGCAGAGGGAGGAGGTCCAGCGGGATTGCCTGCACGCCCAGGTCGCGAACCTTTGCCGGCAGGTTCATGTTCATGCCCGCGTCGCAGGTATTGTAGGTCCTGCCGAGGAGCACCAGCGCCTTCCTGCCGGGCGTAAGCGATGCCAGCGACTCTTGGCCGAGCGCCCTCACCGCCTGGCTGGCGCGCTCCTGGGCCTCCTGTGCGAGGCGCGCTGCTGCGACGGTCTCCCGGGCGCCCTTGCCAAGGGCCTTGCCGACCGCCTTAACGCTGGCCAAGAACTGCCGCTCGTCCTGAAGCCGCAGCACAGCCTCGATGACCCTGGTCTCGCCGAACTTCAGAGCTCCCCTGGCCAGGTAGGGAAGCGCCTGGGCGTAGGGGCAGGCCTGGGAATACGCGCCGCCCGTATCCAAAGGGAACCGCACGAAGCTCGGGAGGAACAGGACATCCACGTTCTTATGCAGCAGGTCCTGGATATGGCCGAGCGCCACCTTGGCGGGGAAGCAGGTCTCGGCCACGGAGGCCTCGATCCCCCGGTGCGCGATCGAGCGGTTCGTCTTGTCGGAGAGGACAACGCGGAAGCCCAGTTCATTGAAGAAGGTCTGCCAGAAGGGCAGCTCATCGTTCAGATACAGCGACCGCGGTATGCCTACGATCGGCCCGTCCACTGGCTGCTTTGCCGTTATCGCCGCGGCAATGCACTGCTCCCGCAGGGCGAAAAGGTCGGGAAGCTTCTCCTCTCTCCCCCTCCCCTTCTTCACGTCATATTTCTCGCACCTGCTGCCGTAGAAGAGCGGCTGCTCGCCCTCGAAGACCACGCGCCGGATGTCGCAGCGGTTCGCGCACTCGGAACACTGGAAGGTCGAGACGGTGTACGCGCGCTTCGACAGGTTAAAGCCCTTGAAGCTGCTCGGCCCGCCATGACCGTTGCGCAGGGCAAGGATGGCAGCACCGATGGCGCCGGTAACCTCGTGGTGCGGCGGCACCGTGACGGTCCTGCCCGTCACCTTCTCGAAGGCGGACACGACCGACTTGTTCGCTGCCACGCCGCCCTGGAAAAAGATGCGGCTGCCGACCTTCTTGCCTGCCACGACCTTGTTCAGGTAGTTCTGGACGATGGAGTAGGCGAGGCCGGCGGTCAGGTCCGGGACGCCCGAGCCCCGGTTCATCCAATGCACCAGGTCGGATTCGATGAAGACCGTGCACCGATCGCCGAGCCGGCAGGGTGCGGACGAGCAGAGAGCCTTGTCCGCGAACTCCTGCTTGACGCGGATGCCGAGGCGCTCGGCCTGCTCCTCGAGGAACGAGCCGGTACCGGCGGCGCAGGCCTTGTTCATCTCGAAATCCACCACTGCGCCGTCCCGGAGGCTGATGAACTTCGAGTCCTGGCCGCCGATCTCGAAGATCGTGTCCACGGCAGGGTCGATGGCAGCGGCAGCCGTTGCCTGGGCTGTGATCTCGTTCCGCACGAGGTCGGCGCCGATCATGTCGCCCGTGAGGTAGCGGCCCGAACCTGTTGTTGCTGCGCCCAGGATGCGGACACGATGGCCGATCTCGTCGCCCACCTCGGCCAGGCCCTGTTTCACCGCCTCGATGGGCCTGCCGGCGGTCGGGAGGTAGCGCTTGGACAGCACGCGCATCTCCTGGTCGATCACCACCACGTTCGTGGACACGGACCCCACGTCCACACCGAGGTACGCCTCGACCAGTCCATCGCCTGCGGGGAACGCGTCCTGGTCCGGGTTCGGCATGATGTGCAAGGGCTGTGTGAGCGGCTCGCTGCTGCCGCTCTCCTGCACTCGGACAGCGATGCGGCTTGCGGCGAGCCCGGCGACGCCCCGATAGGGGATGCTCTGTTCAGGATGTTCAAGGGCAATGAGCGCCGCGCCGATGGCTCCGGATGTGTTGAAGTGGTCCGGCACCGACAGGTCGCCCTCGGACAGGCCGATGAGCTCACGGAAGGACCGCAGCATGCCGGGGTTCGCTGCCACACCGCCGAGGAACAGCATTGGTGCGATGTACTTCCTGCCCTTGCCCACGGTGGCCTTGAAGTTCCTGACCATGGCGTGGCAGAGCCCGGCCACGATGTCGTGGTCCGGCGTGGCGATCTGCTGGAGATGGATCATGTCGCTCTTGGCGAAGACGCTGCAGCGTCCGGCCACGGCAGGAGGGTTCTTGGACTTGAGGGCGATGGATCCGAACTCCTCGATGGTGAGGTGGAGACGGTGCGCCTGCTGGTCGAGGAAGGAGCCCGTGCCGGCGGCGCAGGCGGTGTTCATCGAGAAGTCCTCGATGCGGGTTCGGCCGTCGCGCTCCCGGCCCAGGCTGATGAGCTTTGCGTCCTCGCCGCCCATCTCGATGATGGTCCGGGCATGAGGATGGTAGGTCCCGGCGAATGCCGCTTGGGCGAGGATCTCGTTCACGAAGACCGCGCCGAGTTGCACGGCGATCGGCTTGCCCCCGCTGCCGGTGATGCCGGCCACAGCGATGCGGCCCTCGGGGAACTGCTCAACAAGCTTCGTGAGCTCGTCCCGGAGGGTCTGAGCGGGGTCTCCCTTGATACGGGCATAGGAATCGGCGAGAAGGGTCTTCCGGGAGTTCAACAACGCCGTCTTGACGCTGACGGAGCCGATATCGATCCCGAGATAGAGGTCTTTGCTCATAGATCCAGTCTCCGTGGTCCAGCAGTAAGCGCAAAGAAGGGTGCGCGACAGGTGTCCAGAATTGGAATTTCATTATAGTAGGATGGGGAAGGGGTGTCAATCGGACAGATTGGGACTGATTGGACGAAGGAGCATTTGTCAAGATCCTGCTTTTTCCTGCACCGGGTGGGAATCGAGAGGTAAATATCAGATCGGCTAGCGGCGAAAAATAATATCAGGATGAACTATGGTTGCTGCATATCTTTCGCGAGAGCAATCCATGCATTAGGACTCAGACCCTTTTCTATGCTGATCCCGCTTTGGTCGGGCCCGCGCTGACCTCGAATCCCTTGTCGCGGAGCGCGGCAAACACTTCCGCGAGGTGGTCCTTGCCACGCACCTCTACGGTGAACTCGACCTTCGCCCTGCCGATCGATACGTTTGCCGCCGCCCGATCATGGGCCACGTTCAGGATGTTCGCCTTTCGTGCCCCGATGATACCAGTGAGGCTGTGCAGGCTGCCGGCGACGTCGTCAATGACGACGCTGAAGACGCCGATCCGGTTGCTCGTGATGAGCCCCTTCAGGATGATCCGGTCAATGAGAGTGAAGTCGATGTTGCCGCCGCTCACGACCAGCACCACCCGCTGTCCGCGGAACTCCTCCGCGTTCTCCAGGAGCGCGGCCAGGGGCACGGCCCCCGCGCCCTCCACCACCAGCTTCTTGCGCTCAAGGAACAGCAGGATCGACCGGGCAATGGGATCCTCGGCGACCGTGATCATGCGGTCCACGTGCCTTCCCATGAGCGAGAGCGTCCGCTCCCCCACTCTGCCAACGGCGATCCCATCGGCGATGGTGTTGCCCGGCACCCGGTCGCAGACAGCGTGCTCCCCGAAGGAAACGCACGCTGACGGCGCAGCACTTGCCTGCACACCGATGACCTGCGTACGCGGCGACAGGGCCTTGATCGCCGCGGCGATGCCCGCGATCAGCCCGCCGCCGCCCACGGGCACGAGCACTGCATCGATGTGCGTCAGGTCCTCAACGATCTCGAGACCCGCGGTGCCCTGGCCCGCGATGACGGCATCGTCATCAAAGGGGTGGATGAATACGGCATCCCTGCGGGAGAGCGCGAAGTCCAGCGCGTCGTTGAACTTCTCACCGTGAAGGATGACCTCGGCGCCGTAGCCCCGCGTGGCCTCCTGCTTCACGATGGCAGCGGTTTCGGGCATGACGATTGCGGCCTTCTTCCCCAGCTTCCCGGCGGCATAGGCAACTGCCTGGGCGTGGTTCCCCATGGACGCTGCGATCACCCTCTCTTCCGCGACGGAGAGCAGCTTGTTGAACGCGCCCCGCACCTTGAAGGAGCCGGTCTTTTGAAGATTTTCGAGCTTGAGGTACACTTCGGCGCCCGACAGGTTGCTGAGGGAGTTGGAGTGGATGAGCGGCGTCCGGTGGATATGGGCAGCGATGTTCATGCGGGCCTGCTGGATGTCATCGATGGTGATCATGGGTAGTCCCGGTGAGTGACGCGCATTTTTGTGACCCTTAGCCCTGCGTTGTGCAGCCGACAACGTGCGCACATCTCGGTCGCTACCGTCCGTACAGATGGACCGTATACTGCCGCCATATGCTCAGCACGTTCAGACTCTCCAGGTCCGCGTAATAGAGCTCCTGCAACCCCTTCTCTTTGGCCACGGCACCGAACGAGATGTCTCCCCACGTGATCCCAACATAGGGGAGCTGGATGTGCTTGATGTCGTTTACCCCTTCGGCACCCGCTACCGGGGTTGTCAGGTGGTTGAGCGTCAACGGCTCCACGGTACGTGTGTACAGGATCCCGTACGTACATCCGCCAAGGACCAGGGCGAATGCCAGGGCCGCGGTGATCAGCGTCAGCGTTCTCATGGGGTCCTCCCTCACTCGCCGTACACGATCGTCGTGGTCTTCGTGTAGACCCCGAAGATGACGTTCAGGTACTCGCGGTCCATGTGGTTCACGGTCGTGATGCCCCCCTGTTTCGCCGCAGCGGCGGTGCCTGCGTCACCCCAGGCAAAGAGCCACAGCACCGACTCCATCGAGGCTCGCCCCTGTTTCTGGCCGAGCGACGTCTTGTTCAGATCGGTGTCGTACGGCGCCAGGACATGGGTGTACACGCACCCGCCGAGCAGGGAAAGGGACAACAGTACCGCTACTGCAAGCACGATCTTTTTCATGGCACCCTCCTTCGGAACAGGATAGAACAGAAAGGGCGCGGAACGGCTGCGCGGCCGTGAGTATATTTACAGTATAACATAGGTAATGAGGTTCGCCAGGATGAACCGCGGGGAATGGAGGAAAAAACGTTACAGGCCGGCAACCTCCATACGCTCGAGCAGACGGAACTGCACCCGGCTGCGATGGAGG
>JAAXXJ010000178.1 GCA_013334545.1 Nitrospirota bacterium
GCTGGCGACCATCTCTACGATCCAAGGCAAGTGGGCGAAGATTCTTTCTCTCGCTGCTTAAAACATCCCGCCTCGTATTCTCAAAGAACGATTCGTCGTTAATGGACTGCCATTGCCTGTTGCCGCCGTTTTCACGACTTCAGGACTGTTCGCTTGCCGTCGACCACTGTCGCTGAACCGGCTTGTGCGATCATCTCATGGGTCCATCCGCTGTTTCATAGAACTTTTGACACTATTCTCCAATGTTCAATGAATGACAAACGCAATTATTGTATGAAATTTGTACAAGTCGCAACGCGGTTGTTCTTTCCGTCTATAAGTATAGAGGAGGTTCCATGGAGTTGCAAGGCTGAGCCTCACGTTTTTCAAGCTCCACATTATTCGAAGCTTCATGCGGCAAGCTGAGAGGACCGTGATAATTTCGGTATTTATCTTGCTGATTGAGACAGTGAACAGAGACCGCCCAGGACAGGATTTTCCAATCCCGGAGCACAGCGAATAATAGTGCTATACTTAAAAAAATACCTCTATCCGTAATAGGCGAACAAAGAGAAACAAAACGCATCGAGATGTTCATCGTCGGCGCTTTTGCCTGTGCCATCACGCTGCCGATCCTCGACATTACTGTACCCAAGTCCGCATAACTCGGCGCGGGCAGCCCTGATCAAGCTCTGGCCTCACTACCCTATGGCCATCAAGCAGTTTGAGTTACAAAGGACCACGAAACTGTCGGTTCGCCATCGGCTGAGGCTTGAATAAAGGCCGGTAATGCAGCTACGGCAGCTTGAAAGGAGAATCATATGTTGTGGACGATCGCTGTAATACTGCTAGTTCTTTGGGCACTCGGGCTGGTGAGCAGCTACACGATGGGTGGGTTCATCCATATTTTGCTTGTGATCGCAATTGTTGTGGTGTTGATCAGGATCATCCAGGGGCGAAAACTCCTCTAGCCGACGGGCGGTCATACCTCGCTCACATCTGAACGAGAAGAAACCGGAGGAGTTGCCAAATGAGTAAGCCCATACAGTTCAGCGCAGACGAGGCCAGGCGCATCGGAGATTCCCTCGGCATCGATTGAAGCCATGTGGATCTTGAACAATTTCATATAGGTATGTTCGTGGAACTTGAGCACGGAACGAGAGATCCTGAAACGAGCGTGACCAACGATGACATGAGCCTTACCGGAAAGATCGCACTGGCTCGCCTGAACGAGTTCCTGGACTATTACACCCGGCTTGCACCCTTGGAGGCGGAAGCCGGCATATATTGGCCAAGAAAAGAATATATACGCAGTGCTCGTAGAGGTATGTGTCCATGACGGAACAGAGTAATTCTCAACGAGGAGTCCGCTTCCTCGTCATCGCGGCAGCGCTCGTGATCATCATCGGGGGCATCAATCAGGCGCAATCGGTCCTGGTGTCCGTCCTGGTCGCTGTTTTCCTCGCCATGCTCGGGACGCCGCCGGTGCTCTGGCTCGAACGGAAACGTATTCCCTCATTCGTCGCGGTGCTGCTCGTGGTGGGCGGCATGATCGCCATCCTGCTGATCGTCGGCGCGATCGTCGGCGCATCCATCAACAGCTTTTACACTGAGTTGCCTGTCTATCAAACTCGCCTACAGGAGCATGTCTCGGCATTCCAGTCGTTTTGGGCATCCAAGGGCGTTCGGCATATGGACAAGGTTCTGCTCGGATATGTCAATCCAGGAGCGGTGATGAGCCTGACCGCCCGCTTGCTCGCGGAGATGGGCTCGGCGCTTTCGAACATTGTCCTGATCCTGCTCACCGTAACTTTTATCCTCTTCGAGGCCTCAAGCTTTCCCGTCAAGCTCCGCGCGGTTCTCGGTGATCCCAAGCAGGTATTTCCCCAGTTTACGAGGTTCGTAAGTGATATTGAGCGCTATATGGTTATCAAGACGGTCATCAGTCTGGCCACGGGGATCCTGATAGGGATATGGTTGTCCATTCTCGGTATTGATTTTCCCATTCTCTGGGGTTTTCTGGCCTTTCTGCTCAACTATGTGCCGAATGTCGGCTCCACCATCGCCGCCGTTCCTGCGGTTCTTCTCGCTTTTATCCAATTGGGGATAGGCCGTGCCGCACTGGCAACAGCAGGATACATGGTCGTCAACTTCATACTTGACAATGTGATCGAAACAAAACTAATGGGGCGGAGGCTCGGATTGTCCACCCTCATTGTTTTTCTCTCGTTGATCTTTTGGGGAAGCCTGCTCGGTCCGGTCGGCATGGTTCTGTGCATACCGCTTACCATGACCCTGAAATTTGCATGCGAGAACAATAAAAGCACTCAATGGATCGTGGTATTTCTTGCGCCTGAAACACCCGCGGCAAACATTTCATCACTGTCGAACAAAGGAACCGATCCTGAGGCCTGAACAAATATCGAGACGGCATGAAAGAGAATATGATCGCAAGATTCCTCGCGCAACGTAAATAAAACTTATAAAAAAGCAGGATTCTATTTGAAACGTCACCGTCCTTTGCGGCCTTGCGTAAGACGCTTTTGGATTTCGGATTGCCAGATTACAGAGTACCTATTGCAGTCGCGATATGCTTTCTCGTTTGAAAATGAGGTAAGACCGCTTCTGAACGCTGCAGTTGGTCGCCGCCTTTGTGCTATCATATCGCCGGTATAAGTTGTATATTGATGGGGTTAGGAAATCAAATGAATTAGCTCATGGGTGAGCTACCACAACCCGTGCCAATTCAATAACGTTTCCCCCAACGCTGACACATTCATACTTTCACATCCTCTCGCCTTACCTTGCTGTCGTTTCTCAACGCACCTCACTGCATTCTTGCGTTCGATATCATAATGGTCTTGATATCCTAATAAAACACAAGAACGCCCACTATAGCGATCCACCGATCCGGTTCGTGAAAACCTCTCGTCAGGGCAGAATAAAGTCTCATAATCATTCTTGAGACGAGCCTGTCCCCGTCAGGATCAATCGAGATTATTTTCCGGTACGTCCGGCGCCCGCGTCAATAAAGGAGAATATTCATTGAAGTTAAGTAACAAGACCATGCTTGGGAACCTGCCTGACCTGCTGGCGCGTTTTCGGGGGAAGGACCTGGAAGCATCGTGCGCGGTGTCCGAGCCGCCGCTGCGATCGGAATTGTTCAGCAGCGACCAGATGGAACAGCATGGCAAGACCCTGGCCGGTCTGCACACACTGAGCCTGGGACATGCTCCTGACCGGCTTCTGGGACGGTTGGCCGAGAATGAAGCCATCCTGACCGGGACGCGCAGCCTGCTGGTAGAGGTGGTCAGGACGGATCGTCGGATCACGCCGGCGGCTGAATGGCTGCTCGATAATTTCTACCTGATCGAAGAACAGATACGCATGGCACGGAAGCATTTGCCGAAGGGTTACAGCCGGGAACTGCCCCGCCTGCTCGAGGGACCATCCGCAGGGCTTCCGCGCGTATATGACATCGCCCTGGAGACGATCTCGCACGGCGACGGCCGGGTGGACCCGGAAGGTCTCAGCAGTTTCCTTGCGGCCTACCAGACGGTCACCATCCTGAAGCTGGGAGAATTGTGGGCCATCCCCATCATGTTGCGCCTCGCGTTGATCGAGAATCTCAGGCGCATCGGGGTCCGCATCGCCGCCGGCAGGATCGACCGCAACCTGGCCGGCGACTGGGCGGATCGGATCACCGAGGTTGCCGCGAAGGACCCGAAGAGCCTGATCCTGGTCATTGCGGACATGGCGCGCTCGAACCCGCCGCTCAAGAGCGCCTTTGTCGCGGAATTCGCGCGCCGCCTCCAGGGACAGGGTCCAGCCCTGGCAATGCCGCTCACCTGGATCGAACAGCACCTCTCCGAGTGCAGCATGACGATCGATCAGCTAGTGCAGGCGGAGAACCAGCAGCAGGCAGCTGATCAGGTATCGATGAGCAACAGCATCGGCAGCCTCCGCTTCCTGGGCGCGATGGACTGGCGCGAGTTCGTCGAGACGATGAGCATGGTCGAGCAGACCCTGCGTGGTGACCCCCGCGGCACCTACGGCAAAATGGATTTTTTTACCCGCGACCGATACCGTCACGTGGTTGAAAGGATCGCGAAGAGCGGCGGGCTCTCTGAACCTGAAGTGGCAGCCACTGCGCTCGGTCTTGCGCGCGCGGTCGCTGAAGACGTAAATTGCGAAAAAGACGACCGCACTGCCCATGTGGGCTACTATCTGATCGACAAGGGTTTGGGACAGCTGGAACGCCTGGCAGGGATCCGGTTGTCCGTTCTGGCGTCCCTTCGAAAAGCGGGCAGTCGTGTTCCTTTGTTCCTCTATCTCGGCACGATCGTGCTGATGACGGCGATTTTTACCGGTGTCTTAATGGCGAATGCTCAAGGTCCTGGGCTGCATCCCTGGCTTCTCCTTGTAACGGGCATCCTCTCTCTGATCTGTGCCAGTCAGCTGGGAATCGCTATGGTGAACTGGTTCGCTACGCTGATCGTTGCGCCCCATACACTGCCGCGAATGGACTTCTCCAAAGGCATTCCGCCTGAAGCGCGAACCCTGGCCATTGTCCCGACCATGCTCACGAGCAGCCGGAACATCGAGGACCTGATCGAGGCGCTGGAAATCAGGTTCCTGGCAAACCGCGATGACAACCTGTTCTTCGGACTGCTGACCGATCTTCAGGACGCTCGGGAAGAGGTTCTGCCCGGGGACGAACCGCTTCTGCTGCTCGTTCAACAGAGGATCGAAGAGCTGAATGACAAGTACAGCGATGGGTCCGGCGACAGGTTTTTCCTCTTTCACCGCCCGCGCAGGTGGAATCCCGGCGAACGCGCATGGATCGGCTATGAGCGCAAGCGGGGAAAGCTTGCGGAACTGAATTCTTTCCTGCGCGGCGGCTCGCGTGACCGCTTCTCCCTCGTCGCCGGCAAGAACGCCGCTCTGATGAACGTAATGTACGTGATCACTCTTGACACGGACACCCAGCTGCCGCGCGATTCAGCGAGGCAGCTTGCGGGAGCCATGGCCCATCCGCTGAATCGCGCGCTGTACGACGAAGGCAAAGAGCGTGTTGTCGCGGGGTACGGCATCCTTCAGCCGCGCGTTGGTGCGAGCTTACCGGGCACGAACCGGTCGCGGTATGCGCGCATTAACGGGAGCGATGCGGGCATCGACCCCTATACACGCGCTGTCTCCGATGTGTACCAGGACCTCTTTGGCGAAGGCTCTTTTATCGGCAAAGGTATCTACGACATCGACGCGTTCGAGCGGGCGCTCTGCGGACGCTTCCCCGAGAACCGGATCTTGAGCCACGATCTTATCGAAGGATGCTATGCCCGGGCCGGACTGCTGAGCGATGTCATGGTGTACGAGGAATATCCGTCCCGCTACAGCGCGGACGTAAGCCGCCGGCACCGATGGATCCGCGGGGATTGGCAGCTTCTGTCCTGGCTGCGGGAGGTAGTCCCCGGCCCTGGCCTTGCCAAGCAACGACGAAAGAATCCCCTCTCGCTGCTGTCCCAATGGAAGCTCTTCGACAACCTTCGGCGCAGTCTTGTGCCTTCGGCTTTAACGCTCCTCCTTGTGCTCGGTTGGACGATTGTGTCCTCGCCCTGGTTCTGGACCCTGTCAATGATTGGCATTATTCTGATCCCTTCCGGTATTTCCGCTCTCCTGGATCTGATTCGAAAACCGGACGATGTGCTTCCCGGGCAGCATCTTGCTGCTGCAGGACGCTCTCTGACGAGGCGCTTTGCTCAGGATGTGTTTATCCTTGCCTGTCTTCCCTATGAGGCCTTTTTCAGTCTCGATGCGGTCCTGCGTACGATAGGTCGAATGTTCGTAACGCACGAGGGGCTTCTTGAATGGAGTCCCTCAGGCGACCCGGATAGAAAGAGCCAAACGGGCCTCGCCGTCGTCCTTCGTACGATGTGGTTCGCTCCGTTCCTGAGCGTCGTCATCGTGACCTATCTGGCGCTTTCGAATCCTCCTGCATTGGGAGCGTCAGGGCCTCTCCTGGCGCTCTGGTTTGTTTCTCCTGTTCTTGCGTGGTGGCTCAGTCGGCCGCTCTCCGTGCCGGTCGCGCGATTGACAGACGGCCAGATCCTTTTTCTCCGAAGACTTTCGCGAAAGACCTGGTCCTTCTTCGAGACCTTCGTCGGCCCGGAGGACAACTGGCTGCCGCCCGACAACTATCAGGAGCATCCTGTCCCTGTTGTCGCCCATCGCACATCCCCGACGAACATGGGGCTCGCGCTGCTTGCCAATCTGTCGGCCCTTGACTTCGGTTACCTTGCGGCGGGGCAGTTCATCGAACGCACGACAAAGGCGCTCTCCGCGATGCAGGGCCTGGACCGATACCGGGGCCACTTCTACAACTGGTACGACACGCAGTCCCTGAAGCCACTTGCGCCCAGGTATGTGTCTAC
>JAAXXJ010000492.1 GCA_013334545.1 Nitrospirota bacterium
GGCCAGGCTTGCCTTTTCACACACTATGTCTTCCCGTTCGTCGCCCTTGACAAATATCTGTTTTTTACGTGCTTCGAGTATTTCAATCATTGCTCCCGCTCCCTGTCACCTGTTGACTGCATCTCCTTTTTACATGATCAACTCAAAACTCTCTTCCGGCGCATCTCTGTCCTGCCTGTCCAGAAGGGCATTGAGGATTTTCTCCAGAAAACGCAATGCGCCGCGGTAGCCGACAACGGGAAAATACTGGTGGCCGACGCGATCATAGATGGGAAATCCGATGCGGATGAGCGGAATATCCTCATCACGAGCGATGTACTTTGCATATGTGTTGCCGAAAATGAGATCCGGCTTGTCGTGCTTGACAAGCTGATGAAACATGAACATGTCGGCTCCCAGGCCATGTTTTACGATGACGTTTTCACCGGCAAATTCCCGTATCCGTCGTTCGAATTTCGGTCCCGCGGGCGTGCCCGTCACGACATAACGGACGTCCATATCCATGTCGGCAAGAAATTGCGTCAAAGAAACCAGATGATCAGGATCTCCCACCAACGCGACTTTCGTTTTGTAAAAATACTGGTGCATATCGGTGAGCACGTCGACCACTTGACCTCTTTCCGTCGTAAGGCTCTCCGGAACACTGACGCCTGCAATCTTTCGGAGCGAATCAATGAATTGATCCGTTGCCCGCAGACCGATCGGGATATCAGTGACCTCAAACGGCACCTTACATTTTGTATCGAGCAGTTTCGCCGCCGGCAGAGACGCTGTTCTCCCCAGGGCCATTGTGTACCTGCTGTCGCCCGCAGCAATAATATCCTTTATCGGCGTGCCGCCCTTGGGGTACATATGAAACTTGCCGTCCAGAGGGCCGTTCACCACACCTGACGTATCGGGAAACAGAATCGTCTGGATGCCCATCTCCGCGGCGATCCGCTTGATCTCCGTCATGTCGGACGGCTCTACGAAACCGGGAATAATATTGATCCTGTTTTGCTTTTGACCGGTGTTCACGGAGAGGTATGAAACCATGCTCTGAGTCATGTTGGCAAAACCGGTAATGTGGGAACCCTTGAAGCTGGGCGTGTTGGAATGAATAACCGTTTTTCCGTCCGGAATCTTTCCATCCGCCAGAGCCTTGTTAATGATCTGCTTCAGATCATCGCCGATAACCTCCGAAAGGCAGGTCGTGTGGACGGCGATGATATCGGGATCATAGATGGTAAATATATTATTGATGGCTTCCACAAGATTGGCCTGTCCGCCGAAGACCGAAGCACCTTCCGTGAAGGAGCTGGTCGTAGCCATGACCGGATCTTTGTAATGCCTGGTCAAAGCGCTGCGGTGATAGGCGCAGCATCCCTGGGAACCATGACTGTGGGGAAGACAATTATGAATACCCAGAGCCGCATACATGGCGCCCACCGGCTGACACGTTTTTGCCGGATTTACCGTTAGTGCTGTCCTCTCTGCCGGTTCCTTAGAAGTATGTCTCAATAACATTTGCTTTTCCTTTCTATTGACGGGCTTTATCGCCCTTTATGCCCGTGGATCGCCGCGAAGCACGATTATTATCTGTTTGCCGCTCCCGAGGAATGCGACGTACTTAGCGTACGTCGCATAACCAGCCCAGTGCGTGACACAAGGAGGGAGGAGGGACTAAACGCAATTCAGCATCCGGCCTTTTTACCAGGCCGTCACTTGTTCCACACATAACTGCCAACCAACTCCGGGCTTTCCTGCCAGGGCGCCCTGATAAACCTGAAGACTCTTGAATTGACCATCCGATCTATCTCCCGGTAAAAATTCACGGCGCCCTTAAAACCGGCATACGGCCCGCTGTAATCATAACTGTGCAACTGCTTGAGGGGCACACCTCCTTTCTGAATAACGTATTTTTCCTTGATACCCGCGCAAAAAATATCGGGTTTATATTTTTTGATAAGTACTTCCGT
>JAAXXJ010000179.1 GCA_013334545.1 Nitrospirota bacterium
CGAAGAAGGAGAAGAAGGCCAAGAAGGAGAATATGCCCAAGAAGGAGAAGAAGGCTGAGAAGAAGGCCGAAGCTCCGGCTCCGGCTGCGGCCCCGGCTGCGAAGTAATCTCAGACCGCTGATTTATTATCCCAAGCGGAACCATGAATTCGTAGATGTACTTAGGCAGGCGGTTCATACCGCCTGCTTTTTTTATTGCCCCGTTCTTTCCTCAATTCCACCACAATACCAGGCGTTTTGTCACACTGATATCCTTGACCAGCTCGGCAAGGCTTCCTGTTCCCTCGTCCACCGTATCCGGGCTGAACTCGTATACATCTTCAGCAAAGGCCTTGAGGTCCTGGGGCATGGTCCTGAACTCGATCTCTACCCAGTCATTCTCGGCGCCGATGATCTCGAACCGGATCCGTTTCTCCCACTGCTTCAATTTGGCGATCACATCATCATGGCTCACATCATCGTCGTCGCCATTGGTGTGCATGATCCGAAGGATCTCGTACTGGTCAGTTCCCTTGATGATCCCGATCCTGTCGACCTTGAGCGAACTATTGATCTCGATTTGAAAGGCCATATACTTCCGCAGCTTCAGCTTTTCCCGGAGCGATGACAGGACCTGTTCCGACCTGCTCCAGGGTACCGAGATCACAATCCCGTTCGCCATGATCTGATACCCGTCTCCATCATATCCGCTCAGCCGGTGGAGCGGGCTCCTGGCTTCCTCCCTCACGAGCAGAAGGACATCCGCGTCAAACCCGATCTGGGACGCCAGATTCATATCTGAATGCGACAGATCATTCCGCGGGACTGCCGCAGCCATGAGCAGCATGACCCCGGGAATAAGAACCGCGGTGAAGGCCCTTGTGAAAACGCGCTTCATGTCGATTGTCCCCCCTCGTGGTGCTTCAGCCGATACGACACGGAAAAGACGGGGAATAGTAGCATATCCTTCGGGGAAAGACAACGGACACCAGGAAGACCTGTGTTCCGTACTGCCAGAACAACGTTGCCGGCTAATAGAAAAGGGACATCATGGATCGACGTCCCCCTCTTACTACGATCTATCACGTGCCGGTCTAAAGTCCTAAGATCGGGTTCCGGTGCGGGACCCGCCGCCCTGTTTGTTCATACGCAGGGTCTTCTGTCTCCGTTTCTGGGCCTCAATTCGTTTCCGTTTCTTCTTCAGGGAAGGCTTTTCGTAGAACCTCCGGTTCTTCAGCTCCCGGAAGATGCCATCCCGCGGGATCTTCCGTTTCAGGACACGGATCGCCTTTTCAATATCCTTGCCGTCAAACCTTTATCTCCAACTGTTATTTTTTCTCCCGCCGCCGAAGCCACCGCCGCCGGAACGACCACGCCCGCCGCCTCCGCCACCGCCAAATCCGGACCGTGGCCGCTCCTTCTGCGGCCTGGCCTCACTGACCGTGATCGTCCTGTCCAGAAGCGATGTGCCGTTAAGAGAAGCAATGGCCTTGTCACCGTCCTCATCATTGGCCATCTCGACGAAGCCGAAGCCCTTTGACCGGCCGGTCTCACTGTCCGTGATGATCTTTGCCGAAAGAACTTCGCCGATCTTGCCGAACGTCTCCCTCATGTCATCTTCGGTCATGTTGTACGACAGGTTCCCTACATAAAGCTTCTTCGCCATGTGCCCCTCCGTAAAATGTGGGTTTTTGGTGAAAAAAAAAGACCGCAAACTAAATAGTTTTTGCAGTCTCCCTCTCAACAAAAACTCATGCTTATTTTCAACTAATATTAGACCTGCCATGGTAAATTGTCAACCTTTTTCCCGCCTTATATTATGAAATCGGAGCGTCACCTCTTGGGGAACGGTCGAAGCATGGCATATTTTTCTTGATTAATGAGGTGTATAACGTGTATTATAGAGCTGCACTTTCATGGTGCGACTTCAGAAAGCAACGTTTGCACATCTCTTGTGCACTTTTTTGCCTGCCAAGCGTTCCTTCTGCCAATTAAGGGGTAAATTTGAACAATTTCGCACATTCGTTGCCGCAACTTACCATCAAGGGTTTGACCCTTAAGCTACCCATAGTCCAGGGCGGTATGGGTGTCGGCGTGTCACTCCACCCGCTTGCCAGTGCAGTTGCGGTCGAAGGAGGTCTCGGCATCATTTCGAGCGCCTGCCTGGATCGCCTCGTTTCCAAGCGGAACAACAAAAAAACCGACTCCTACGAGGCTGCGTACGAGGAAGTATCTCTTGCAAAGGCACGCGGAGGATTTGCCGGCATCAACATCATGTGCGCGCTGGCAAAGGACTATGAGGCTTCGGTCCGCGGGGCTCTGGACGCCAAGGCTGATGCCATCATATCCGGTGCCGGGCTGCCCATGGGTCTTCCGGGGATCCAGGCGCCGAAAGATACCGCACTCATCCCGATCGTCTCGTCGAGCAGGGCGCTGGAGTTGATCTGTAAAAAATGGGAAAAACTCGGATACCGGCCTGACGCTGTGGTGCTCGAAGGGCCGCTGGCCGGGGGCCATCTCGGATTCAAGATCGAGCAGGTAGACCTTGAATCGAACAAGCTGGAAAACCTCCTTCCACCCGTCCTCGATATGGCGACAAAATACGGCGATTTCCCGATCATCGTCGCCGGCGGCATCTACACCAACGCGGACATCCGGAGATTCCTCGACATGGGTGCGAAAGGCGTTCAGATGGGGACCCGGTTCCTTGCGACCGACGAAAGCAGCGCCTCGGACGAATACAAACAAGCGGTGGTGCGGTCGAAGGATGAGGATATCATCGTTGCAACCGATCCCGGTTCGCCCTGCGGTCTGCCCTTCCGCGTGATCAAACAATCTCCCATGTATGTATCGGCGCTCAAGCGTCTCAGGAAGCCCAAGTGCGACAAAGGGGCCGTGCTTCAGAAGGACGCCGAGGGCAAATACACGAAGTGCCCCGCCAAGGAGAGCAACGAGCATTATTTCTGTATTTGCAACGGCCTTCTGAGCTCGGCGAACTACAACCGGGACGTCGAGGAACCGCTGTTCACGGTGGGGACCAATGCCTCCCGCGTCAACAGCATCGTGTCGGTTAAATCGCTTATGGACGAGCTTGCAGGAAAGGTCCTCGTCTCCACAACATAGTATCGCCAGGCGGAACTGAGCAGGTCATTCCCAACGCGGGGTCCCATGCAAACAAGGGCTCCGCTGTTTTTTTCCGTAAAGCCGGCATGATAGAAGCTCCCCGCAGCAAGCTGCAGGGAATTCGTTCACACCTGGGTCACGTTGCACACTATGCCATGCCAGAACAGGGGTCTCCCCGGGATGCACGATGAGCAGATACCGACAACCACAGAACCCAGGCTCCAAATATATCACCCCTGAAGGGAAAAAGCGGCTGACCGACGAGTTCTCCTATCTCTGGAAGGAGAAGCGGCCCGAAGTGACGGCAGCGCTTGCCGCGGCCGCGGCCGAGGGCGACCGCTCGGAAAATGCGGAGTATATTTACCGGAAGAAGCAGCTCCGTGAGATTGACAGCCGCATCCACTTCCTGAAAGGACGATTGGAGAACGTGGTCGTGGTGGACACTGTCCCCAGCGACCAGTCCCGGGTATTCTTCGGCGCCTGGGTCAGGCTCGAGGGCGAGGACGGGAGCCGCTTTGAGTATCGCATCGTGGGACCCGACGAGTCCGATTCGGACAAGGGGTTCATCAGCATGGACGCGCCCATGGCACGGGCGCTCATGAAAAAGACCGAAGGCGATGAGGTTGCCGTGAAGCGGCCAAAGGGTGAAGCCGTGTTCACCATTACCAAGGTTTCGTATCGCCCTTTTACTCCTGAATTTCAGAGCGAGCGCTAATCACTCTGCTTGCTGCAGGGTCTTGCCCCCAGCGTTTACGAGTGGAACCGCGAGTGCAGGGGGTCAGCGAGCGATTAGGATAAGCAGCACTTCCTCCGCCGTTCGATTGACAAAGCGCCGTCAGTTGCACTATCATAATGCCCATGATCGAAACCCTGTTCTTTTTTTTCGGCCTGGGCTTCAGTGTTCTTGTCTATATCCGCTCCATCGATCCGGGTGATCATCCGCCCCTCCGAAAGTTGGTCTACACGATCCTGTCAACGTTCGGCATCACCGGTATGGTGTGGCTCTGCGGGGTCCTCATCGCCCATTTCCTCCGGAAACTGGGCGTGCTGCATTGAACCTTGGTTCTCCCGGTGTTGGGAGAACGAAAAAGGCACGCTCCCTTGAGCGTGCCTTGTATGCGTTCCGCATGTCTCTCTTGTTTCCACGGTCACGTACCCAGTAATTTCACCTTCATCTCCAGCGGATGTTTCTGCGGGCCGGTCCCGACCTTCACCGGATGGCCTACCGGCACCACGGCCATGAACTCTCCCTCGGGCTCGCCGAGGAACCGGAGCACCTCGTTCTTGATGAGATAGAGGATCCCGAGCCAGACCGTTCCGAGGCCGAGTGACGTGGCAGCAAGCAGGATGTTCTGCACCGCCGCAGCCGAGCTCTGTATCTCCATGGTCCGGAAGAAGTCATGGGCCATCTCTTTCTCCACCTTGAACAGGTCGGTGCCGTGCCGGATCAGGTCGCCCGTGTTCGCCACGGCGATCACGACCGGAGCCGAGAGGATGCTCTTGGCGCCCATCCGGAGCAGCGCCGCTGCCGGCCGGGGAAGGGATCCCGATTGTACTGTCACGAGCTGGGCCAGTTCGTTCTTCTTCTCTCCCCGAAGTACGATGAAGCGCCACGCCTGCTGGTTATGCGCGGACGGGGCCTGGTTCGCAGCGTGAAGAAGGACCCTCACCTGCTCTTCGGACACGTCGTCCTTGGTAAAGGTCCTGACGCTGCGGCGGGCCTTGATCGTCTTGAGGGCGTCATTACGAGAAAGAACCGCATCATCGGGCGACATGGGGACCTCCCTGGGTGAAATTGTCGTCGATCCTTTCGGGATCATGGTACGAGTTTCTCGTGAATGAGCCTGTTCATGACAGCGTTCACGAACGGCCTCACCTGGTGCATGATGGCGCCTTGGTACTTCGTCTCGGATATTGCCGACCAGACCGGCTTGCCGGTTCCGACGCTGTAGACCGTCGTTTGCATGACCGCCACATAATAATCATAGGCAAACTCGCTCAAACCGCTGTCGGTCCATTGGGTGGCTGCGATGGTCGGGTCCCACTCCGCGTCGAAGTTATGAGGCACGGCGTAGAGACGGGAAGGGCTGTACGTCTCTGCAGATACCTTCTTGATGAACTTCGCCGCAATGACCGCATCTGCTCCGGACTCCCTGACCTTGGCTGCAATGATATCTCTGGCCGGCAGCGGTTCATCGGGCAGGACCGACGTGCTCGCCACGGCGTCGATCCCGCGCGCCTTCAGCTGCCTCGCGAACTCATCCTCGAGCATGCTCCGTGGTCCACGGGTCCTCACGACCCCAATGACGAAGACCTTTTTCAGGCCGCCTGGGAAGGCCGGGTCCCTCCACGGGTCGATGATCTTTGTGCCGCCGCAGGCTGGCAGAAGAGCAGGAAGAATGAGCATGAGAATCCAGAACAACCGTTTTTTATCCACGGATATCCTCCCTGGTCGACGACGCACGCCTTCGCAACAGGACCACGGCAGAAATGTGCTGGAGACGTTGATGATACGGCAACGGACCTCTTATACCGTTGGCGCCCTGTATGGGAAAAAGCGCGCTTAAGCGAGCATGCCCTGCACGCTCCCGATCGTCGTTATGCATCAACCTGTCCCATCTCCCGCAGGGCGTCCTCTGCGATCTCCCGCACAGCGGGGTTTGCGTCCTTCTGCAGTTCTCGCAGGGCATCCCGCGCAGACCGGTCGCCGATGATCCCGAGCACGTTCGCCGTGTCCCCGCGGATGGTCGGATTCTCGTGCCCGAGGAGCACGAGGAGGCCGGGCACCGCGACGGCAAGGGCCTGACGGTGCTCCTTCGCCAGCTCCTCGACGAGCGCCGTCGTGCCCAGCCTCACCATGATGGCGTCGTCACCCAGCAGGTCGGGGATGAACCGTACCGCTGACGGATCCTGCTTCATCATGGCGATGATGTTCTCGAGGAACCCCTTGCCCATGTACTCGATGAGCATAGCTCGCATTTCGTCGTCGTTCATGGCAATGGCAATAAGTATAGCACAACCCGACGGTCCCTTCGCTCCCCTTGTCCGTTCCCCCGGAAAATTCCCTTGCAATGGCGGCGTGTTTCCTTTATCATTGGTACCGATGGAAGCAGCAAAACACGCTATTGAACCTGAGTTCCTGTCCCAGGCCCTCGCCCAAGGCACCAGACTCCGCATCGGCCAGATGAACAAGACTGAGCACGAAGGCGTCATCCGTGAGATCGGCCGTTACGAGATCAATGTTGAAGAGAACAACAACATCATTACCGTC
>JAAXXJ010000180.1 GCA_013334545.1 Nitrospirota bacterium
ATCAGGAAAGCGCTTGAAGGGCTGAACCGGTATCCTGACGGCAGCGGCTTCTATCTCTCCCGGGCGCTCGCCAAGGATCTGGGCGTGGACCTTGCCCAGGTTGTCCTGGGGAACGGCTCCAACGAGCTCATCGAACTGGCGGTGCGGACCTTTGTTCAGCCTGGTGATGAAGTTGTCTCGGCCGATCCGTCATTCGTGGTGTACAAGATGATCACCCAGGCCGCCGGAGGTACGAACGTCATCGTGCCGTGCAAGGACATGCGGCACGACCTTGACGCCATGGCTGAACGAATTACCCAACAAACGAGGATCGTCTTTATCGCGAACCCGAACAACCCGACGGGCACCATGAACACAAAGACCGAGATGGACCGCTTTATGGGCCGAGTCCCGGACCATGTGCTCGTGGCAGTGGACGAGGCGTACTTCGAGTATGTCACCCGTGCGGACTATCCTGATTCCCTGGATTATCTGCGCGAGGGCGGGAACGTGCTGGCGCTCAGGACCTTCTCCAAGATCTACGGCCTCGCCGGTCTCCGCATCGGCTACGGCATCACGACCGCGGCGATCGCCGAGCTGATGAACAAGGTGCGCCAGCCCTTCAATACCAATTCGCTGGCGCAGATCGGCGCGCTCGCCGCACTGGCCGACCGGAAGCACGTGGAGAAGTCCGTGACCACGAACAACGAGGGGAAGCAGTTCCTGTACCGGGAATTCGATCGGCTCGGCATCTCCTACATCCCGACGGAGGCGAACTTCATCATGTTCGAGACCGCGCTGGAGGGCAGGGAGGTTTACGGCCGTCTGCTCAAGGCGGGCGTGATCATCCGGCCCATGGGCCCGAAGAAACTGCGCGTCACCATCGGCCTGCCCGAGGAGAACAAGCGGTTCGCCGCTGCGCTGGAAGCTGTGCTGAAGGCGTAGACCCGTTGCCGCCGAGGACCTCGAGGTCACCGAGTGAGCAGTAGGGAGAGTATACCGGGAGGATGCGGAACAATCGCAATCCCGCGGCAGATAGTACCAGTCCAGGACTTCCTCTGTGTGCCCGTGTTCTCCGCGGCAGAACGATCTTGAAGTTTTGAAAGGACCATTATGATCATCGTACTACGGCCCGATGCCACCCGCGAGCAGAAGGAACATGTCATCAAGAAGCTCAAGAGCCTGGGCCTCCAGGCCCATGTGTCCGAGGGCACCGAGCGGACGATCATCGGCGCCATCGGCGATGAGGCCGTGCTCCAGACGGTGCCGCTCGAGGCGATCCCCGGCGTTGAGAAGGTTCTGCCGATCCTGAAGCCGTTCAAGCTCGCGAGCCTGGATTTCAGCCCCGAGAACACCGTTGTCACCATCGGGAAGGAAACGATAGGCGGCAAGCGGATCGCGGTCATCGCGGGGCCCTGCGCCGTGGAGAACAAGACCCTGCTCGTCGAGATCGCCAAGGCGGTCAAGGACGGGGGCGCGAACTTCCTTCGCGGCGGCGCCTTCAAGCCGCGGACCTCGCCTTATGCCTTCCAGGGCCTGGAGGAAGAAGGGCTCAAGTACCTTGCCGAAGCCCGGGAGCGCACCGGCCTGCCCATCGTGACCGAGGTGATGGACGTTCGGGACATCGAGCTTATCGCGAAATACGCCGATATCCTGCAGATCGGCGCCCGCAACATGCAGAACTTCCGGCTCCTCAAGGAGGTCGGGCTCTGTAGAAAACCGGTGCTCCTGAAACGGGGCATCTCCGCCACCATCAAGGAATGGCTCATGTCCGCCGAGTACATCATGGCGGGCGGGAACCGCGACGTGATCCTGTGCGAGCGCGGCATCCGCACCTATGAGACCGCGACGCGGAACACACTGGATCTTTCGGCCATCCCGGTGCTGAAGCAGATGACCCACCTCCCCGTTATCGTCGATCCCAGCCATGCCGTAGGGAAGTGGGACCTCGTCGCCCCCATGGCCAAGGCATCGGTCGCGGCGGGCGCTGACGGCCTGCTGATCGAAGTGCACGCGAACCCCGAGGAAGCGCTCTGCGACGGGGAACAGTCGCTCAAGCCTAAGGCTTTCAAACAGCTCATGGATGAGATGCGGCCCATTGCGCATGCGGTGGGACGGGAGATCTAGCATCGGCGACAAGGGACGGGGGATACGAGACAAGGGGGTTGAGGCCGTGAACTTGTCGATCGTCGCTCATCATTATGCTCTTCTTCAATAAGGTCACCATCATCGGTGTGGGTCTCATCGGCGGATCGCTCGCAAGGGTCATGAAGGCGCAGAAGCTCGCCGGAGAGATCCACGGCGCTGGCAGGAGCAGGGAGACGCTGGAGCAGGCGATCAGGCTCGGCGTGATCGACCATATGGGCCAGAGCTCTGCCCATGCCGTGGAGCATGCCGACCTCGTGGTCCTTGCGGCGCCCGTCGGCACGTTCGAACCTATCGTCCGGGAGATCGCCCCCCATATGAAGAAGGGCGCCATTTTAACGGACGTAGGAAGCGTGAAAGGCATGCTCGTCAGGACTCTCGAGGGCCTTCTTCCCTCCGGGGTGCACTTCGTTCCGGGACACCCCATCGCCGGAAGGGAAAAGCACGGTGTCGATGCGGCCACCGACACGCTCTTCCAGGGCGCAAAATGCATCCTGACGCCCACGGACAGGACCGATTCCGGGGCGCTCGATGCCGTGAAGGCGCTGTGGGCCGCTGCGGGCATGAACGTCGTCCTCATGGACCCGGATCGCCATGACCATATCTTCGCTGCGGTGAGCCATCTTCCCCACGCCGCCGCGTATGCCATGGTCAGCACGGTGGCGGAGTTCAGTTCGGAAGCAGATAACTATATCACCTTCTCCGGCGCCGGCTTCCGTGACTTCACCCGCATCGCCGCCAGCTCTCCCGAGATGTGGCGCGATGTCTGCCTGCTGAACGGCAAGAACATCGTCGAGATGATCGAGCAGTACCAGTTCTCGCTCAACAGGATAAAAAAGGCGATCAAGCACAAAGACGGTCATCGGCTGGAAGCGCTGTTCCGTGCGGCGAGCGACCTGCGAAAGGGGCTCGGGTAGTCCATGTCCGACCTTCACCTACGTCCCTCCCGCGGCCTTGCCGGAGAACTGACGCCGCCCGGCGACAAGTCGCTGTCCCACCGCGCGGTGATGTTCGCCGCCGTTGCCGAAGGCAAGACCGACATCACCGGGTTCCTTCCCGGCGAGGACACGCTGAACACGGTGAAGGCGGTCCGGATGCTCGGCGTCACGGTCGAGGAACACGGTCCCGGCGGTCTTACGGTGCATGGCAGGGGTCTGGAGGGCCTTGCGGAACCCGCGGGGGTCCTCGATCTCGGGAACTCCGGGACCGGCATGCGGCTCTTGGCGGGGCTCCTGGCGGGCCAGGATTTCTTTTCAGTCCTCACCGGTGACCAGTACCTGGTAAAGCGCCCCATGGGGAGGATCGTGGAACCGCTGCGGAGAATGGGCGCCGTGATCGACGGTCGTTCCGGCGGAAAACTGGCGCCCCTTGCGGTCCGGGGCGCAGGCGGTAACGTGAGGGCCATTGACTACGTCAGCCCGGTCGCCAGCGCCCAGGTGAAGTCAGCAGTCCTGCTCTGCGGGCTGTATGCGGGAGGCGTCACCTCGGTCAGCGAGCCGCACAAGTCCCGGGACCACACCGAGCGGATGCTCCGGTTCTTTGGCGTCAAGGTCAAGGACGAGGGCCTTCAGGTCAGCATGGCGGGACGGCAGGCACTGCGGGCGCCGGGCACGCTGGAGATCCCGTCCGATATATCGTCCGCGGCGTTCTTCCTGGTCGCAGCAAGCATTGTTCCCGGATCGGACATTCTGATCCGGAACGTGGGCGTCAATCCCACGCGCACCGGGATCATCGACATCCTGACCTCCATGGGCGCGGACATTGTGCTGGAGAAGAGACGGGAACAGGCCGGAGAGCCGGTGGCGGACCTTCGGGTGCGATACCGAAGGCTCCATGCAGCCCAGGTCAGCGGCGACCTGGTCCCGCGGGCGATCGACGAACTCCCGGTGATCGCTGTTGCCGCAGCGCATGCCGAGGGAACGACCGTGATCAGGGACGCGGCCGAACTGCGGGTCAAGGAATCCGACCGCATTGCTGCCATCGCCGGGGAGCTCCGCAAGATGGGCGCCGTGGTCCGCGAACTTCCCGACGGCATGGAGATCACCGGCAGGGAACGTCTTGCCGGCGCCGTGTGCGAAAGCCATGGGGACCATCGCATTGCCATGTCCATGGCGATGGCGGGCCTGGCCGCCTTCGGGGAGACGACCGTGAAGGATACCGCGTGGATCGAGACGTCCTTCCCGGGTTTCGAACGCATGCTGACCCAGCTTGCATATTGACCTTGGCTCCAGGTCTTCGCAGGGTATATAGAGTAAGAAGCTGACATGCAAGGATACCGATAATCGGAGCGGCGCTGTTCCGGAGGAATGGCTTCAGCGCGTGAAATATGGACCAGAGGAAAAAAGGCCCCGTCATTGCTATCGACGGCCCGTCCGGCGCGGGTAAGAGCACCATCGCGAAACTGCTTGCCCGACGTCTGGGATATACGTACATCGATACCGGCGCTATGTACCGGGCCATCGGCTGGAAAGCGAAGCGGGACGGCGTCGATCCGGCAGATGAGGGCGCACTCGCCCGCCTGTGCGCCGGGACCGAGGTGACGATCCGGCATGACGCGGACGGCCAGCGCGTCCTGGTGAACGGCATTGACGTGACGGACGACATCCGAACCCCCGAAATGGGCATGCTGGCCTCGGCGGTCTCCAAGTCCCCGGCTGTCCGCGCCCGGCTCCTGATGCTCCAGCGCATGCTGGGCGAAGCGGGCGGCGTGGTGATGGACGGACGGGACATCGGTACGGTGGTCTTTCCGCGTGCCGAGGTCAAGTTCTACCTTGACGCCAGCGCTGAGGAGCGGGGAAGGCGTCGCTGGCAGGAACTGAAGGAAAAGGGCATGGATGTCGACCGTGCCGCCATCACGGTTGTATTTAACAGCGTTGGATACCAGATTGTTGAATATGATTTCTATTTCCCCTGCATCGGCCATACAGGATACCAGTGCTGGCGCATGGAGTTTCATCTTTACATCTTTCTGAATGGCCATGGGTTTGGCCGTATCCATCGAGGTGCGGACAATGTCGATCAGATTCAGCAATTTCAGGTCTTTCTCTTTTTGCCCCGACTCCAGCCGGGTCATGTCGAGCAGGTCGAGAATGAGGTTCCTCATGCTTTTGATCCGCTTGAGCGACCGGTCGATCACCTGCTCGTAGTCGTCAATCTTGTCACCCAACTGCTTTTCCTGCATCATCTTCAGGTACCCTTCGATGGCATTCAGCGGGGCTTTCAGTTCGTGCGACAAGACCGACAAAAACTGAAACCTGATTTGTTTGCCCTGTACCTGCATCTGCTTGGTCATCCGTACCAGAAACACATGTTTGGTGATGCTTTCGATGGCCGATTTCAGTTCCTGGGGTGTGAAGGGTTTGGGGATGAAATCGTAGGCGCCGTCGCTGGTAGCTTTCACTGCCAGATCGAGCGATGCGAAAGAGGTGATCATCACCACCACGATGTCGTACTTTTTCTTTTTGACATACTCCAACACTTCAACACCCTGAATGCCTGGCAGTTTATTGTCGAGCAGGATGATGTCGGGCTTGTCTTTCTCGATCAGTTCGATCCCCTCTTCACCCGTTGCGGCTTCGATGATGGTAAATTCAAAAGGCTCATCCATGAAAGGGTAATCCACCTTGAAGTTCCTCAGAATGCGATCGATACCCGCTCTGATAAACGGTTCGTCGTCGACAACGAGTATGTTTAAATTGGCCATGGGAAATGTATTTATTGTTTCAGATTTTCAGGAGTTTATTGATCTCTCGCTGGAGTTGGTCGGCGCGCATCCCTTTTTCGAGGAACAGGTCGGCTTTGATCCAGCGGTTATCGGCGTCATCGGTATCGGCGAAGCTGATACCCGTTTCTGCCGTGACGGCCGTGGCAATGATGATGGGCACGTCGGGATAGCGGCGTTTCATTTTGTAACTGAGTATAAATCCGCTGTCTTCGTTTTCCATCATCAGATCGAAGAGGGCAAGATCGGGCTTAAACCGTTCGATGATGTTCTCGGCCTCCCTTTGGCTCTCGGCCGTGACCACCTCAAATCCCATTTTCTCCACTTTCAACCTGAGTTGATAGAGGTAATCTATATCATCGTCGGCTATCAGGATGCTTTTTTTCTTTGATTCCATATCGTTTGGTTTTCAATTATTTCAGACGTATTTTTGGAGGTATTTCAGTGGTATTTCAAACATTTTTCCGCCCAATTTGGGGCAGGGGAAGTGTGTCTTACTTTGTTTTGGTTTTATTGGCTTTTCT
>JAAXXJ010000493.1 GCA_013334545.1 Nitrospirota bacterium
CATCGATGAAACCGGCCGCCGTTTGTATATCCGTCCTCTGCGCCGCGCTTGTCATCGTGTCCTGCGCGGGCAAAGCGCCGCTTCCGGCGTCAATGGCCGTTCCCGAGAGGCTGGAACCGGCATCTGCGGCCGCGCCTGCATTGGCGCCGGAGCAGGTCTACCGGGAGACAGGAACGGCCTCCTGGTACGGCAGGGAGTTCCAGGGAAGGAGAATGGCGGACGGAGGGACCTTCGCTATGGAGGGCCTTTCGGCTGCTCACCGCATTCTGCCTCTCGGAACGGTCATCCGCATCACCAACCTCGACAATTACAAGACCATCGACGTCAGGGTCAGCGACCGCGGTCCCTTTGTGCGGTCCCGCATCATAGAGCTATCCTATGGGGCCGCGAAAGAACTGGAGTTTGTCCGGCAGGGTACTGCGCGCGTCAGGATCGAGACCCTTGAGCCCGTCAGGGGCGATGCAGTCTACACGGTCCAGGCCGCCGCTTTCGTGGAAGAGGAGAACGCGAAGCTGCTCAAGGAGCGGCTCCAGAGAAAGTATGAAAAAGTGTACATCACTTCCTTCGAGTCGAACGTCGGCAATTTCTACCGCGTCCGTGTCGGCGCATACCTCAGCGAGGAGAAGGCAGAGCGCGTGGCCGGCAAGCTGACGCTGGACGGGCTGGAGCCGGTAGTGGTGAGAAAAGACTGATAACCAAGAGTTAAGTAGCAGTTCCATGCCGTGTACCAAAGGATGCGATCATTACATGAAAATAAGGGTTAAGACTGGCAACGTGGAGACGCTGCAGACCGATGCCGCGGTCATCTTGATTATTGAAGGAGAGAAGCTCGGCTCAGCCGCGGCTAGGGTGGACAAGGCCCTGGGCGGCATGGTCCAGAAGCTCCTGAAGCGCGGCGACCTTAGCGCGAAGGCCGGCAGCGTAGGAATGCTCTACCCCGAGGGCAGGATTGCGGCCGAACGGCTGATCGTCGCTGGACTCGGTAAACGGCCCGAGTTCTCGTCGGACAGGCTCCGTCTTGCGGTGGGCAAAGCAGCCGCTGCTGCGCGCGGAGCCGGCGCGAAGGACGTCGCCATCGCGCTCGATGGGTTCACGCTCGATCAAGAGGAGACCGGTCAGGCGCTGGCCGAGGGCACCACGCTCGGACTCTACCGGTTCCTGAAATATAAGTCATCGAAGACAAAGGAAGAGAACAAGGAAAAGAAGGATATTGACGCTATCACGGTGCTGACGGAAAAAGCCTCGACGGTCAAGGCCCTCGAGAAGGGCATCCGGACCGGCGAGATCATCGCAGCCTCAGCTTCGCTGGCCCGCGACATGGTCAATGCGCCGCCTGCGGACATGACGCCCGTGATCATCGCCGGGATCGCGCAGGGCCTGGGCCGGAAGCACCGGCTGAAGGTCCGAGTCCTGGAGCGGGACGCCATGCGGAAGCTCGGCATGGGCGGGCTCCTGGGCGTGGCCTCGGGCAGTGTCCAGCCGCCGAAATTCATCATTGTCGAGTACCGGGGGGGAGGGGAGAAGCCCTTCATCGCGCTGGTCGGCAAGACCATCACCTTCGATTCCGGCGGCATCTCCATCAAACCGTCTGAGAACATGGACAAGATGAAGGATGATATGAGCGGCGGCGCGGCGGTGCTCGGCGCCATCACGAACGCAGCGGCTCTCCGGCTTCCACTCAACATTGTGGCGCTCCTGCCGGCCACGGAGAATATGCCGAGCGGCTCTGCTTTGAAGCCCGGTGACGTGCTCCGGACGATGTCGGGCCAGACCATCGAGATCCTGAACACCGATGCCGAGGGAAGGCTCATCCTTGCCGACGCACTGGCCTACGCCTGTAGGTACAGGCCGGCGGTGATCGTGGACATCGCGACGCTTACCGGCGCCTGCCGGATCGCCCTGGGCCAGGAAGCATCGGGGATGGTCGGGACGAGCGACCGGTTCAAGC
>JAAXXJ010000494.1 GCA_013334545.1 Nitrospirota bacterium
TGAGCCGCTCCCCACCCCTCCATCCTACTGCGGGGCGCCGCCGCGCGAGAATCGAGTAGGAGGCGCCCCGGGTAGGGGCGCCGTCCTCTCACACCACCGTACGTACGGTTCCGTATACGGCGGTTCGGAGCTGGCATTGCAGTCGGCGATGCTCCTCGAGCAGGCTCAGGAGACCAAGCTCGCGGAAGAAACGGGTCGGGGCAGCATGGTTCATGTGGGATGCGCCTGCATTCCACCAAGGGCCATGCCCGTTGGAGGCGGAGGTCAAGGCCCGTTGGCGTTCGAGCCCCAGCTTCATGAGCTTCTGCGCCCGGGTGTGCGGTCGCCTCCACTGCCGCCACAGGATGCAGCGCAACCGGCGGCGGAGCCACTCGTCCAGCTGCTCAAAAGCAGCCTTGACCTCGGCCTTCTGGAAGTACGCGACCCAGCCACGAATCAACGGCTCGAGCCGCTCGATCGTCCACCTCAGACTCCGACCCCGCCCTTGTCGCACCAGCTCGCGGACCTTGTCCCGGAATCGCTTCACAGCCTCCGGTGCGACCCGCAGCTTGGGCTCTGTGTGGGCGGTCATCGTATAGCCCAGAAACTTCCGCTTCCACGGCCGATCCACCGAGCTCTTGTCCCGGTTCACCGTCAGGCGCAGGCGCCTCCAGAGAAAGGACTCGACCGACGCCAGCACCCGCTCGCCAGCACGCTCCGACCGCACGTAGATGTTGCAGTCGTCAGCGTAGCGCACGAAATGGTGCCCTCGTCGCTCGAGCTCGCGGTCCAGCTCGTCGAGCAGGACGTTGCTCAGGAGCGGCGACAACGGCCCTCCCTGCGGCGTCCCCTCGACCCGCTGGCTCACGACCCCTCCTTCCATCAGCCCCGCCTGCAGGTATCGCCGAATCAAGACCAGAATGCGCTTGTCCTTCACCCGTCGTGCCAGCCGCGACATCAGAATGTCGTGGTTCACCCGGTCGAAGAACTTCTCCAGGTCCATGTCCACCACCCACCGGTGCCCGGCCCGAACGTGCTCACGCGCACGCTCCACCGCCTGCTGGGCGCTTCGGCCTGGCCGAAATCCGTAGCTCGACTCCGAAAACCCCGGGTCGATCTGCGGCTGCAAGACCTGGAGCAGCGCCTGCTGGATCACCCGGTCAACGACCGTCGGAATCCCCAGACGCCGCATCCCCCGGCCTCCTGGCTTCGCTATCTCCACCAGAAGCACCGGCTGTGGCCGGTATCGGCCTCCCCGTATCTCGTCCCTGATGCGTGACCAGTGAGTCCGCAGGTACGGCATCAGCTCGTCAACCGTCATCCCGTCAATCCCAGCTGACCCCTTGTTCTGCTTCACCCGCTGATACGCCCGCAGCATGTTCTCCCGGCGCAGCACCTCCTCGATCGTCATCGCGTCCTGCTCGTCGGTGTGCTCGTCACATGCCGCGGCCGCTTGACGCTCCGACACCGGTACCCCAGCGGTTCCGCCGCCGTCCTCCCGGCTCAGCTCCGGCTTCCCAGCCGTCATCCCTGCGCCTCCCTCGGCCAGCGAATGCTCCGCACCGACTCTGTCCGTTCCGTTCGGCCCTTCACCGCGGTGCGCCCCCGGCTACTACGGCCTCGGCTGACTTCTGACCCCCCATCGGCCCGCCTCTCGGCGACCCTAGCCATTCCTGGCAGAGAGCCAGACCTCCCAGGGTAAGGCGCGTGGCCTTCGTCCCACCTACCCGCCGCATCTACCGCCGACCGGTCCGAATGACTATCGGGCTTCAGGTTTCTTCGCCCCCTCGCCCACCGGCCAACGGCCTTGTATGCGGTTCGTGTTCCTCGGGCCGGGACTTCGCCTCCAGCTTCCTTCAGACTCCGCCTCGCGACGGACGCCCTTGCTGTTCGGCTCGGAGTTCCGGTCATCACGGCCTCCAGGGGACTCCCACCCCCAAGCCACTTCCCGGCTCGGTTTCCCTCC
>JAAXXJ010000181.1 GCA_013334545.1 Nitrospirota bacterium
GAGATGGATATCGGACGTCGAGTGGAAGGTATGGATGCGCCGTTTCGGAGCGTCCTTCAGCGCCTCCCAGGCGCGGTCGATGTCCTCTTTCTTGGCCCGCGCCAAACTGCAGATGATCGGACCTTCGACCTCGCTGCCGATGCGCTTGATGGACTCAAAATCGCCGGGAGAGCTGATGGCGAAGCCGGCCTCGATGATGTCAACGCCGAGCCTCGCAAGCTGTTTTGCCAGGGAGATCTTTTCCTCGACGTTCATGCTCGCACCAGGGGATTGCTCGCCGTCGCGAAGTGTTGTATCGAATATTTTAATGATCCTGCTCATGATATCCTCCGCATCGAAATCACTTCGATGGTAGAAATCCGTTCAAAAAAGAGGTGCGCTGGAACCGGCCACCTGTGCCTTGCTGCCCGCCGAGCCTGTTCGCTTTATGCTGCAGCCTTCTGTCGCTTCAGAAGCTTGAAGAGCGTTTCGCCGATGCCCGCAAGGACATAGGCAAGCGAGATGAGGAACAGCACGAGGGCTGGATGGTAGGCAACGACCACCAGGAGCGCAACGATCGCTACCAGCAGGCCGAAGGGCCGTCGCTCCTTCAGGTTCGCTTCCTTCACGCTGTGATAGGTGATATTGCTCACCATGAGCCCGGCAACGATGAAGGTCATCGCCAGGACCCAGTAATCGAGGCTGATCATGTCCGCTAGTCCCGCGAGATGCATCTCCTTCAGCGTATCGATGACCTCCTGGTACGCCAGGACCGTTGTCGCGATCATCAGGGCAGCCGCAGGCGACGGAAGGCCCGTGAAGTGCTTCTTCTCCTCGCTGCCCATCTGCACATTGAACCGCGCCAGCCGGAGTGCAGCGCAGGCGACCATGAAGAATGCGCCGAGCCAGCCGATCTTGCCGAAGGACTGGAGCGACCAGCTGTAGACCAGCACGCCAGGGGCAACGCCGAATGATATTGCATCGGACAGCGAATCGATCTCAATGCCGAAACGCGTGGCCGTATGCGTCATCCGCGCCACCCAGCCGTCAAGCACATCGAACACCGACGCCACCAGGATCGCCCACGCCGCCCGCTCATAGTCGGAGTTAAAGGAGGCGATGATGGAGTAGAAGCCGGCGAACATGCTCGACAGCGTTATCAGGTTGGGGAGCAGGTATATCCCTTTTCTCATTTGATAACCCCGATGACGTCCCGCGCACCCTTGATCCGGTCGCCGACCTTGACCATCAGGTCGGTGTTCTTCGGGAGGAACAGGTCAACCCGGGAGCCGAACCGGATCAGGCCGTACCGCTCCCCGGCCTTCACCGTGTCGCCCGTTTTTGCGTAGCACACGATGCGGCGGGCAATAAGCCCGGCGATCTGCTTGACCAGCACCTTGTTCTTCCCCTCCGAGATCACCATGCCTGTCTGCTCATTGTCCAGCGAGGCCTTGTCCACCGAAGCAACCAGGAACTTGCCGGGGTTGTATTTGACCGTCTCGACGGTCCCGCCGATGGGCACCCGGTTCACATGCACGTTGAACACGGACAGGAAGATGCTGATCTGCTTCACGTCCTGCTTGAGATAATCCGGCTCGTAGATGTCCTTGATGACGATCACCTTGCCGTCGGCAGGAGAAACAACTACACCCTTGCCTTCGGGAACGGTCCTATCCGGATCGCGGAAGAAGAACAGCACGAACAGTGAGAGCGCGAGCGCCACGTATCCCATATGCTTCCAGCCGAACAGAAAGCAGAGGACCGTCACCGCTGCCAAAGGAAGGATGAACGGCCATCCCTCGGCGGCCACCGGTATTCCGTAGTTTTTCATCATAATAGGTTCGTTATCTCCTGACTCATGAATCCTTTTTCCTGACCTAATTCTTGCTCTTGTCGACGAGCTTGCCCTTCTGGAGCCAGGGCATCATCTTCCGCAGCCTGCCACCCACCTCCTCGATGGGATGGGCCTGTCCCTTCTTTGTCAAGGCATTGAACATTGGCTTGTTCGCCATATTCTCGAGCATCCACTCCTTTGCGAACTGGCCAGACTGGATCTCGGCGAGGATCTTCTTCATCTCCTTCTTGGTCTCCTCGGTGACGATACGGGGACCGCGTGTCAAATCGCCATACTGTGCCGTGTTGCTGATTGAATACCGCATGTTCGAGATGCCCCCCTCGTAGATCAGGTCCACGATGAGCTTGAGCTCATGGAGACATTCGAAATAGGCCATCTCCGGCGCGTAGCCTGCTTCGACAAGGGTCTCATAGCCGGCCTGGATCAGTGCCGTAGCACCGCCGCACAGCACCGCTTGCTCTCCAAAGAGGTCCGTCTCAGTCTCCTCGCGGAAGGAGGTCTCGATGACGCCTGCCCGGGCGCAGCCGATGGCGGACGCATAGGCCAGCGCAATGTCGCGGGTCTTGCCCGAGGGGTCCTGATGGACCGCGATCAGTGCCGGAACGCCCTCGCCCTTCACGTACTGGGACCGGACGAGATGACCCGGGCTCTTCGGCGCGGCCATGAACACGTTGATGTCCTCGCCCGGCACGATCTGTCCGAAGTGGATGTTGAAACCATGGGCGAAGGCGAGGAACGCACCCTTCTTGATGTTCGCCTCGATGTCCTTCTTGTACATCCCGCCCTGCAGTTCATCGGGCACCAGGACCATGATGATGTCGGCGGTCTTGGCAGCCTCCGCCACCTCGACCACCTTTAGCCCGGCGCCGGCCGCCTTTTCCCAGGACTTGCTGCCCTTCCGGAGTCCGACCATCACATCGATGCCACTCTCCTTCAGGTTGTTCGAATGAGCGAAGCCCTGGCTCCCGTACCCGACCACCGCCACCTTCTTGCCCTTGAGCAGGCCCATGTCCGCGTCTTTTTCGTAATAGATCTTCATCGTATCCCCTTTCAAAATATATGCAGCCGTATCTATGGTATCTTCTTTTTGAACTCATCATCTTTCAGCAGCTGGTTCAGCGCCGACGACAGCGTCTCCGAAAGAGCTCCTGCCGTCGTATCGAATGAGAATGCGACGTCCTGGCGTTCCACCTTGCTGTTGAGGACCAGCGTGCGGAATATTTTTTTCTCCGCCCCATCAGCCGCAAATACCCGGAGTTGGACCGCGGCAGAGGTCTTGACATTCAGCGGCTGGGAAACGACGTCTACCCAGAGCGTCTTGATCTCTCCGCCGATGAGGATGTTCATGCCGTCGGCCTTGATCGTCTCGGCGCTCAGGTCCCATGCTGGCGCGTCCTTGACGGTGACGCCCCGAGCCTTAAGCGCATCCTTTAACCCGGCAGTTACGAGATCGGCCACCGTGCCCTGCACGACAAGATCGTTCTCGATAGAATCGCGGATCGTCCGTTTGCCGAGGATCGATGTGGTCTTTCCGCGCTCATCCTTGAAGGGGCTCACCCCGACCACCACGTTCGCAGTACCGGTCACCGTCCCCTCGGGCACCTGGTATTTGACGCCTTCCAGGAGCACGGGTCCCTTCTCCGCGCAGGCCGAAAGGGACAGCAGCGCTACAGCAAGCACCACGATGCATAGGTTCTTTTTCATGAGCGTACACCTCCAAAATAACGACGGACATCGGGTTCCCGATGTCCGAAGAGCGTGCGTCGGGCCGGGGACCGAATTCACGACATCAAAAGATACTGTCGGGAACCTACTCCCGGGTGATGGCGACCTTGCCGGTGCGGACGATATCCTTGATGCCCATGGGCTTCAGGAGTTCGATGAACGCCGCGATCTTCTTCTCGTCCCCGGTCACCTGGAAGGTGTAGGACTTCTGGGTGGAGTCCACAACGCGGGCACGGAAGATGTCGGCGATCCGAAGCGCCTCGGACCGGTGCTCCTGCGGCGTGTTGATCTTGATCAGGCACATCTCGCGCTCGACGAATTCCTTGTCGGCAAAGTCGGTGACCTTGATGACGTCAATGAGCTTGTTGAGCTGTTTGATGATCTGCTCCAGGATCCGCTCGTCCCCGGTGGTTACGATGGTCATCTGGGATATGGAGGGATCGAGGGTCGGGCCGATCGAGATGGTCTCGATGTTGAACCCCCTGCCGCTGAACAGCCCGGACACCCGCGACAGGACACCGAATTTGTTTTCAACAAGAACCGATATGATGTGTTTCATGGTCACTATCACCGTTCAAGAGTGGTTTTTTCCGTTCAGCGATCCGTGATCGCCTTACTTCACGGCCTTCAATTTCTTTTCTTCCTTCTTCTTCTCTTCGCCGAAGATCATCTCGTTGATCGAGGCCCCGGCAGGCACCATGGGGAAGACCTTCTCATACCGGGCGATCACGAAATCCATGAACACCGTCCGCTTGGCCTTCATTGCCTCCTTGAGCACCGGCACCACCTCGGAGGGTTTCTCCGCCCGCAGCCCGATGGCGCCGTACGCCTCGGCCAGCTTCACGAAGTCCGGCGTGCTGCCCAGGTCCACGGACGAATACCGCTCCTGGTAGAACAGTTCCTGCCACTGCCGGACCATGCCGAGGAACCGGTTGTTCAGGATGACCACCTTCACCGGGATGTTGTTCTCGATCGAGGTCGCGATCTCCTGGATGTTCATCTGAATGCTGCCGTCGCCCGAGATGCTGAACACGTTCTTCTCCGGATGGGCGACCTTGGCGCCGATGGCCGCCGGGAACCCGTAGCCCATGGTCCCGAGGCCGCCGGAGGAGAGCCACATCCGAGGCTTATCGTATTTGTAGAACTGCGCAGCCCACATCTGGTGCTGTCCCACATCAGTGACGATGATCGCGTCGCCGCCGGTGAGCTCGTAGAGCTTCTCGATCACGAACTGCGGCTTGATGACCTCGTCGGACTGCTCATACGTAAGCGGCCGCTCCTCGCGCCAGGCGTCGATCTGCTTGAGCCAGCTCTTGCGGATGGCGTCCCAGGGCTCCTTGATGGCGCGCAGTTCCTTATTGAGCTCCACCATGACATGCTTCACGTCGCCGACGACGGGGATATCCACGCGCACGTTCTTACGGATGGACGTGGGGTCCACGTCGATATGGATGATCTTGGCCTCGGGCGCGAACCCTTCCACCTTGCCCGTCACGCGGTCGTCGAACCGGGCGCCGATGGCGACAATGAGGTCTGAGTTGTGGATCGCCATGTTCGCATAGTAGGTCCCGTGCATGCCGAGCATGCCGAGCGACAGCGGGTGCGTGCCCGGAAAACCGCCGATGCCCATGAGTGTGTGGGTCACCGGGACCTTCGTGGTCTCGGCGAACTCAAGGATCTCCCGGGCGGCGTTGGAGAGGATGACGCCGCCGCCGATATAGGCGACAGGCCGTTTTGCCGCGGCAATGGCCTCGGCGGCCTGCTTGATCTGGCGCTTGTTGCCCTCGACCGTAGGGTTATAGCTCCGGATCTTCACCTTCTCGGGATAGTGGAACTCCGTCTTGGCCGTCACCACGTCGCGCGGCAGGTCGATCAGCACTGGCCCCGGCCTGCCGGACGCCGCGATATAGAAGGCCTCCTTGATGGTCTGGGCCAGTTCGTTCACGTCCTTCACCAGGTAGTTGTACTTGGTGCAGGGCCGCGTGATGCCGACGATATCCGCCTCCTGGAAAGCGTCGTTCCCGATCAGCGCCGTTGGCACCTGACCGGTGAAGACCACGAGCGGTATGGAATCCATGGACGCCGTTGCAAGTGCGGTCACGACGTTCGTGGCCCCGGGTCCCGAGGTGACCAGGGCAACGCCCACCTTGCCCGTGGAACGGGCATAACCGTCGGCCATATGAGCCGCACCTTGCTCATGGCGAACCAGAATGTGTTTGATGTCGTAGTTGGGAAACTGGTGATAGAGATCTAGGACGGCACCTCCAGGAAATCCGAAAATGACTTCCACGCCTTCCTGTTTCAGACACTCGAAAAAAATTTGTGCCCCTGTCAGTTTCATGGTATACCTCGAACACTACGCTTGAAGGTCGTTTACAACGCACTTCCCCCGCCCAAACTCTGTGTTTGTCGTCAACAAACACAGTTCATTCCTAGTAATTTCTTGGAGATAAGAGAGATTACTGTAAAGGACTTTGGCATGAGTGTCAATCCATTGTGTATCGTCATGGAAATATTGTGAAAATGTCATAATCCCGAAACCCTTGGGGCTGAAGCACGAGCCCAGCTTAGTATCCGGGAGGTGATCGATGATTGATGACAAATTACAGGCCTTGGGCATTGCATTGCCACCGGCGCCACGACCGGTGGCCAGCTATGTGCCGGCTGTTGAGACGGGCTCGCTGCTTTTTATTTCCGGACAATAGCCCATACGCGACGGGGCTTTGATCCACACCGGCCGGGTGCCTGACGCGGTCACGTTGGAAGCCGCCAAG
>JAAXXJ010000182.1 GCA_013334545.1 Nitrospirota bacterium
CCCGCTTCCATGCGGCGGTCGGGACCAGACCGGCCTTTTCGTCGGCCAGCGCGATGTCCGTTTTGCTGCCCAGGCCGAGCTTCCGCGCGTACTCAGCGACAAAATCGAAGCCCATGCGGTCGCCCATGGTATAGAAATACACGTCGCAGGATTCCACGAGGCCCTTGTGAAAGTCCACGACACCGTGGCCGCCCCTCTTCCAGCACCGGAAGACCTTGCGGCCCGTGCGGAGGGAGCCGCTGCAGGTGACCGTATCGTCGGGATCGATCTTGCCGGAATCGAGTCCAGCAAGGGAAACCACGATCTTGAACGTGGAGCCGGGCGGATAGACGCTCTGGACCGCGCGGTTGTAAAGCGGGTGGCCGGGGTCGTTCGAGAGCTTCACCCAGTCCTTGGGAGAAATGCCCCGTGGAAAAAGGTTCGGATCGTAGGTGGGGTGGCTCACGAGCGCCAGGACCTCGCCGGAGTTCGGGTCCATGGCCACCACGGCACCGGCGCGGTCACCGAGCGCCTCCTCGGCCGCGCGCTGGACATCGAGGTCCAGGGTGAGGTAGAGGTCGGTCCCCGGCTTCGGCTCCTCGATGCCCAGGTCCTTCATCTTGACGCCCGCCGCGTTCACCTGGATCATGCGCCTGCCGGCAACGCCGCGCAGGAGCTTGTCGTAGATCTTCTCCAGCCCGCCCTGGCCGATCAGCAGACCGGTGTCCGCCTGCTCCTGCTTCTTCTGGGCCTGGCTCACCTTGCCGATGTAGCCGAACTGGTGCGATGCCATGCCGCCGTAGGGATAATGCCTGCGGTGCTCGGGTTCCACGATGACGCCGGGGAGATCCTCCTGCCGCGCCTCCACGGCCGCCACTTCGTCCCAAGGCGCCTCCTCGACGATCTTCACGGGCTCATATTTTCCCCGCGTGGCCTCGGCGTCGTCGAGCGCCTTCTGGATGGCCTCGGGCCGCATGCGGACGATGGGCGCTAGCCGGTCGATGGACTCCTCGAGGTCGGCTGTGTCCTCGGGAACGACGGAGATGTCGAAGGTGAGCACGTTCTCCACCAGGGGCCTGCCGTTCCGGTCGTAGATGACGCCGCGCGGCGGGCGGAGCTTGATGGGTCGGATGCGGTTGCTTTCGGCGAGTTCCTGATACACCTCTCCTTTTACGACCTGGAGGAACCACAGCCGGAAGAAAAGAACGACGGCGAACAGGATGATGAAGGCCGCGAGGAGCGGCAGCCGTTTCTGGATGTCGATGGGGCTGTCCTGCTGCATCTAAAGCTCCTTCTGCAGCCCGCGCCGCAGCATCCAGGCAAGGACGTTCTTGCCGGTCATGAGCCGCAGGAAGGCGTATCCGACCAGGGCCGTGGTGACCGCCCGGGGGACCATGCGGCCGAAGAAGAGGCCCACGAACGGAACCGATCCGTAGGTGATCTCCAGGAACAGCGCGGAGAAGATCGATTCGACAAGGCAGAAGACGACGAGAAGAACGATGTTCGACGGGTTCTGGATGTCCATGACACGCTTCCCGAGGAACCCCGCGAAGAGACCCACGACCCCGCGGGTGAGACCGGAGAACCCGATGAGGCTTGCCGAGCCCACGTCCTGCAAAAGGCCGATGGCAACGCCGGCAAGGGCCGCTTCCACCGGGCCGGTCACCAGCCCGATGCAGTAGAGGATGGCAAGTCCCAGGTCAGGCGCGATGCTGCCAAGGGGAAGGGGGCCGAACAGGCTTGCCTGGAGCGGGAGGAGCAGCAGGAGAACGATGAGATACATCCGGGGCTTCATTTCTTGAACACCAGCACCTCTTCGAGGCGGGAGATCCTTACGACGGGATCGGCGTAGACGGTCTGGAACGAACTGGCCTCGTGCTTCCGCACCGTGGTCACCCTGGCCACCGGCAGGCCCTTGGGGTAGATGCCGTCGAGGCCCGAGGTGACCAGGAGGTCTCCCTCCTGGACATCGATGTAGAACGAGACATACTTGAGCGCGCACCGGTCTAGCTTGCCCTCGAGCAGGCCCTCTTCCCGGTTCCGCTGCACGCGCACGGCGATGGTGCTGCCCGGATCGGTCAGGAGCTGCACGCGCGCGGTGCCGGGCAGGACCGCATGGACCCTTCCCACGACGCCGTCGGGCGTGATGACCGCGAGGTCCCGGTCGATGCCGGCGAGGGAACCCTTGTTCACCGTGACCGTGCTCGACGAGGACGAAGAGTCCCTGCCGATGACCTGCGCCGTGACCGACGCGGGCGGATTGAGCTTCTTGAAACCCAAGGCCTCGCGGAGACGCTCGTTCTCCGAAAGCAGTTCGTTCATGATCTGGTTCTCCAGCCGGAGATTGCCAACCTCCTTGGCGAGGCGCCGGTTCTCCCGCTCCGCGCGGACCATGAACACGTAACCCCTGCCAATGCCGGCAATGCCGTAGTACGTACCGGTGATGATCCGCTCGAAGAACCCCGAAACGGCCAGGACCGGCTTTTCCAGCACCATGAACCGGCCGGCCTTGACCTGGATGGTGACCAGCCAGAAGAGGAGAAGGAACAGTGCCAGGATGGCGATGTATTTTTTGTTCTTGTCGAAGAAGCCGGGCATGCTGACGCCGTTTCGATCTACATCATGACTTTTCTGAGAACGTCGAGGTCGTCCAGCACCTTGCCCGCGCCGAGGGCGACGCAGGTGAGGGGGTCCTCGGCGATGATGATCGGGAGCGAGGTCTCCTCGCGCAGGAAGACGTCGAGTCCCTTGAGGAGCGCGCCGCCGCCGGCAAGCACGATGCCTTTGTCCACGATGTCCGCCGAGAGCTCCGGCGGCGTGTTCTCGAGCGCCAGTTTGATGCCGTTCAGGATCTGGCTCACGGGCTCGGCCAGGGACTCTCGCACTTCGTCATCGTCAAGGATCAGGGTCTTGGGGATCCCGGACACGAGGTCGCGCCCCTTGATCTCCATGGTCTGGCGCGTGCTGTCGGTCTTGTACGCGGAGCCGAGCTCCATCTTGATCGTCTCGGCCATCATCTCGCCGATGAGAAGATTGTACTTGCGCTTGATGTAGTTGATGATGGCCTCGTCCATCTTGTCGCCGCCTACGCGGATGGCCTTGCTGTACACCACGCCGTCCATGGAGATGACAGCGATGTCCGTGGTGCCGCCGCCGATGTCGACGATCATGTTCCCCGAGGGCTCGGAGATGGGGAGCCCGGTTCCGATGGCCGCCGCCACCGGCTCCTCGATGAGGTAGACCTCGCGTCCGCCCGACGAGATGGCGGCGTCCTTCACGGCGCGCTTCTCCACCTGGGTGATCCCCGAGGGGACGCCGATGACGATGCGGGGCCGCATGAAGGACTTACGGTTATGCACCCGCTGGATGAAATACCGAAGCATCTCGCCGGTCACATCGAAGTCGGAGATGACGCCGTCCTTGATTGGCCGGATCGTCTGGATATCGCCGGGTGTCCTGCCGAGCATCTTCTTTGCCTCGGCGCCTACGGCAAGGACCTTGCCCGATTTGACGGACTTGGCGACGACCGAAGGCTCGTTGCAGACGATGCCCCTGCCCTTGACGTAGACCAGGGTGTTGGCCGTCCCGAGGTCGATGGCCATATCGTTGGAGAACCAGCCCATGATGGTATTAATGAACATTGTTGTGTGAAGCTCCTTTCGAGTGCAGATACCGGACCCATTAACGGTACGAGCGAAGCATGTTCAGCCGACGCGAGGCGGCCAGCGATCGGGTCCACCACTCAAGCACCTCGTCGCGCGCTCTTCGGCATGGCGGTGATGTTCTTTTTCTGCCGGCAGGGGGCTGCTGTATCCCGTTACGAAATGTTCGGCGGATTGTCATCCCCCGAAGCCTGCACCTCGTCCGTCTGCGGTGCCGTTGCAGGAGCCGCTCCAACAGCCGCGTCGGGGGCGGCCGCCGCGACCGGGGCCGGGGAGACCGACGGTCCTGCCTGCACGGCGCATGTCCGCGCGAGGAGGTCACCGATGCGCATCCCCCGCTCGTCGCCAAGCGCGGCGATGGCCTCTACGCCCAGGACCAGCGGGCAGAGTATCCAGCCGGCATAGGGGACCCGGAACAGCAGGAAGGCGATTGCCAGCGGCATGTTCCGGATTATCGACTCCCGGAAGGTAAGGGCCCTGCCGGGGTCGTCGGCAGAAACGACACGAAGGCCGATGATCCTTTTCCCGGCGCTCTGTTGGCTGAACAATCCGTCCCGCACAAGGATATAGCCGGTAGCGGCGAGGTAGCCGACCACGTCGGGCAGCCTCGCCAGTCCAATGACGATCAGAAGATCGATGAAGCCCGCGACCGTTCTGGTTGTGAGGTCCGTCTTCTGCATGCGCCTCCTTAGGCCCGCACATCATAGCAGAACACCTGCGTGATTTCAAGGCAAAAAAGGAATGAAAGGGCTGCCGAAGGCCGGGAAAGGCCATTCTGACGGTGTTGAAGCTCCCTGCAGCAAGCTGCAGGGAATCTTCGATCCTCAAGGAAGTCATCGTTCTTTATCATCGCTTGCTAATCCCTGCGCTCGCGGTTCCACGCATGAACGCTGGGGCCAAGACCCCGTCGCAAACCACGGGGAATGCGCTCGCTCCTGGATTGAAGCTCCCTGAAAATTACTCCATGGAGCTTCGATCCTCAAGGTAGTTATTTATTCTAATCGCTCGCTAATCCCGTTACAAACCACGGGGAATGCGCTCGCTCCTGGATTCAGGCCGCGGTCTCGGAGGCAAGCCGAACGGCCACGAACTGCCGGAGCTTCCCGAGGGCCCGCCCGACCTCCGGAGTCTGCGGCACCGTCGCGGACAGCCGGTCGATGACACCCCGCTCGACGACCATGCGCAGGCTCGGAGCGAAGTTCAGGTCGTAGATCCAGGCGAGCTGGAGCAGCTTGAAGTCGTTCAGGGTCCGGAGGCTTGTGAGCCGTACCATTTCGCGCCGTTCGAGGGAGTCGATGACGCCGGGTGAGTGCTCCGGCGTATCGGGGAGGCCGAGGCCCGCGGCAGACGGCCAGTCAGCCGTGTCCCGGTCGAGAAGCTCCATGAATACGCGCCAAATGTCGAGCTTGTCCGCGTCGCGGACCAGCTTCGCCTGGAGGAGGACCTCGTCGTCAAGACCTCGCGGCAGCAGGAAAACGTTGTGCAGGGCCACGGTACGGACGATCAGGGACCGCTCCAGCCCCGGAAGGTCACGGAGGACATGGCGCTCGAGCAGGACCTGTGCGCCCAGGACGGCATGGTTCACCGACAGGCTGTCCTGGAAGGTCCGGTAGCGATGGTACTGCGGGAACCGCCCGATATCATGGAAAAGCGCGACGGTCTCGGCGATCGCGGCTGCGCGTTCATCAAGCCCCAGCTCCGCGGCGATTCGCCGGGTGTTGCTGCAGACCTGAAGGGTGTGCGCATATTTCAAGAGGATGTTCTGCTGGTCCTGCTCGTTCCGCGCAGCGTGGTCCTGAACGAAGCGGGAGAACCAGGAGCGGTATTGGGCTAAGGTGTCAGCGTTCATGGCACGTGGGAGTATGTACCATAGTTCCGCGCAGGACTGCAAGAGGAAAGGACGCCCTGGGCCGGACCGTCCGATACAAATTCATTGACAAGTTCACGGCGCTGCGATAAATTGCAATTCGTCGCAGATGCACCTCTTCCTGTTCTGAGGGCCCTATGATCAAACCGCCACATATCCAGTACGAGGACAAGGTCGTGCTCGTCTCGATCCTGGTCGGCATGGGCGCCTGGGTCCTGGACGCCGCGATCGATTCCCTCGTGTTTTCCCAGGCCATGTTCCTGGACACCCTGATCTTGGAGATCACTCCTCACGAGCTCTATTTCCGGCTCTTTCTTCTGCTCGTCATCGTCCTCTTCGGTGTCATGGCCTCGCGCACCCTGGCGCGGCGCAAGTTCGTCGAAGAGGAGCTCCGGAAGACGCTGGCCCGGCTTGAAGACGAAAAGGCCAAGACCGACGCGGTCGTCGCTGCCATCCCCGACGGTATCAGCATCCTGGACCGAAACTACCGTGTGCTGTACCAGAACCAGGTCCACCGGGACATGGTTGGGGACCAGTTGGGAAAGGTCTGCTATGAAAAATATGCCAGCCGCGATGCCATCTGCCCGGGATGCCCGGTGGCTCGCTCCTTTGAGGACGGCGGCAACCATGTCCTGGCGAAGAGCGTGCCTTCCCAGAACGGGATAAGTTATATCGAGATAAGCTCTTCCCCTCTCCGGAACGCGAAAGGCGAGATCATCGCCGGCATCGAGGCGGTTCGCGATATAACAGAGCGCAAACAGGCCGAAGATGAGCTGAAGAAGCACCGAGAACGGC
>JAAXXJ010000183.1 GCA_013334545.1 Nitrospirota bacterium
CGGCGGCCGTGTCGGCCGCCGTTCGCTTTTCATCAACTCCTAGTGGTTCCGGTATATACCCAGCTCATTCTCCTCCTTGTCATTGCGAGCGACCGAAGGGCGCGAGGCAATCTCGTTTAGACTCTATGATTGCTCGTCGCTACGCTTCTCGCAAAGACAATGTAATGGAGTGAAGCGCTTGTTTCAGCTACTTCCCGAACACCTTCTTCAGCAGGTCCGTGACCTGCGCCGCCGGGTCCTTCCGGATCTTCTTCTCTTCCTGCCCCAGCATAGTGAACAGCCCGTCCAGGGCCTTGCTCGTCACGTGGTGGTCCAGGTCAAGGGACTCGTCCTTGATAAGCCTGCTCTTCTTCGCCTTGTCCACGAGCTGCTGGTATGCCTTGGTGACGCCCCCATCCATCACGGCCTTCGACACCGTCGGCTTGAAGAGGCCATAGAGCTTGTCGTGGGTCTTGGACCGCATATATTCCGTGGCAGCCGTGTCACCGCCCTTCAGGATGTTGAGGGCGTCCACAATGGTCATCTCCTTGATGGCTCCGATAAAGATGTCCTTTGCCGGCGGCGCGGCCTTCTCGGCTGCCCGGTTCATGGTCAGGACGAACTCATCGACCTGCTTGCCGAGCCCGATCTTCCGAAGCGGCTTCTCCACCTTCTGGACCTTCTCAGGCAGCGGGATCTTGATCGCCGGGTTCTTGAAAAAGCCGTCTGCCTGGGACACGGTCTTGACCGCATTCTGCGATCCGACGGTAAGCGCCTCCTTCAGGCCCGCGGCGACCGTCTCCGTATCGAGGCCTTTGCCCTGCGCGGGACTTTCCGATGACGACGATTTGTCCTTTTCCTTCTTGCCGGCAAGGTCCTTCACCTTGTCCAGAAGGTTTGCACCTGCAATGCCGGCTCCAAGCAAGGTAAGGACGATAACGCCAATCAGGATCTTCCTCATGGAACCCTCCTGTGTTTTGAAGCATGCACATTAAAGAGTGCCCAATGGTCTTGTCACTCAGTGGGTCTGGATCCCCGCCTCCGCGGGAATGACGGACCAGGCGAAACAAATACATTCAAGAAAAAACGGCGGCCTTATCGGCCGCCGTCGCGGTTATCATCCATGCATTTCGTCGTTCAATGGCAGCCCTTGCAGGGCTGGTTCTTCTTGGTGATGGTCACCACATGCCTCTTGCCGCCGTTCATGTCCTTGATGTCATGGCACTGGTTGCAGTGGAACTTGAGCCCCATCTCGGTGCGGTGTTTCTGATGGGGGAACTTCTTCCCTTTTCCCGTAACGTACGCATCATAGTCATGGCAGCCGAAGCACGGCACTGCGTCCTTCAGGGCAACGATCTTCACCGGCGCTTCTTCTCCCGATCTCCTGTGCTGGGCCTTGCCGACCAGGTCCTTTCCGCAGCCAACGGTGAACAGCGCCACCAGCAGCATCGGAATCGCGATCTTCCTCATGGCTATTTGTTCTCCTTCTTGGATTTTGGCCCGAACAGGTAGTCGTACTCCGCCGGATGGTGGTGTTTCAGCTTCTCAATGCTCATCTTGCCGGTCAGCCACATCCAGTTCATGGGGAACACGTCCGACCGGAGGTGTTCCATGTAGAAGTGGATGATCAGGATGAACACGATCGCCAGAAGCGCCTCGTCGCTGTGCATGATGAAGAGCACGTCCCAGACCCACCCGAGGGTGAAGGTCGGGAACAGGGCGGACACGGTCACCGGGAAAGCAAGGAAGAAGCCAGAGGTCCCGATGATGAACATGCCCCAGTACACCGCCCAGTAGTCGAACTTCTGAAGGTAGGTGAACTTGCCGAAGTAGGGCCGCTCATTCCGAAGGCCGAGATAGTACATGAAGTTGTGGATCATGTCCACCACGTCCTTCGGCATCGGAATGATCGTCAGCCGGAGGTCTCGTTTCCGCGCCAGGTTGAGCAGGTAGAACTGGTGGTAGATGAAGTCCAGCAGCATGGTGATGCCCGCCACACGGTGGATGATGCCGGCCATCTTCGGCCCGCCCCAGACGCTGATCCAGGCGCTGGACGGCTCGACGTAGGCGTACTTCAGCCCCCAGCCCGTGAATGACAGGAGCAGGAACGTCGTGAACATGATGATGTGCTGGATCCGGGCGGACAGGTCGAACCGCTCGATCTCCTGCGGTATGTTCTTATCCATGATGGTCCCCCTTCCTGAACAGACGGTCGCGGATGTCCGCGAAGATATCGAGGAGCACGTGGACGATAATGAACATGAACGTGCTCACGGTAAGGATGATCAAAGCGATCTCGGTAAAGTGGGCGATCGGGTGGAGCGGCTTGTGGGTGATGGCCGCCACGAACTTGTCGGTGGCGCCGGGATGGCACTTGCCGCAGGTCTTCTTCTTGTTCTCGCCGTAGACCGGGGATTTCTGGTCCTTGGCGCTCAGGATGCCGTGGGAGCCATGGCAGCTGGCGCACGACGGTGCGCCGGTGTGCCCAAGCTTGAGCTTCCGGCCGTGGAAGCTCTCAAGGTACCGCTCCATCACCAGGTGGGAGAAACCGTACTTTTCAGACATGAACTTCTCTTCATGGCACTTGCCGCAGGTCTCAACGATATTAAAGAGGTAGACCTTGGATTCCCTGCTCGGCCGCGCCTGGATGTAATGCGGCGAGCCGTGGCAACTCGTGCAGACCGGCCCGTCCGAGGACTTCTTGACGATGACGTTCCGGCCATGGACGCTGGCCTTATAGGCGTCGTAGGGGTCGGGATGGCAGTTCACGCACGCGGCCTGGGCCACGGGGTCAACCTTGCTCTTCGGGGATAGGGCGTTCGCCAGTTCCTGCACTGTCTTGTCCACCGGGGCCGCGGGGCCTTTGTGCGGCTGGGCCGTAAAGCTCAGGTGGCAATCCACGCAGTTGAAGCTTCCATGGACCGACTTCGAGAACTTTTCGGCGTCCACGTTGAGGTTCACGAGGACGCCTTTCTCCTTCTCCACGCTCCCCTGCATCGACGCATGACATGCGAGGCACGCCTTCGCATCAGGTGCCGCGTTCGCGGCGGGAACGAGGACCAAGGAGCACAGCAACAGCATCAACGCACCTTGCCAGATCCTCATACAATCTCCTTTCAGCGCTATAAATAATTCTTATATTGATATTTGCCGGGTGTGTTCAGGAAGTCCCGCAGCGGCCGACCGGCATCGATCCGGAAATAACAAGCCAGAACATTAGCATAAGGATGATTAATTGGCAAGCAGATTTTCCCATAACAGCACTTTAGCGAGCAACAGGATCTGCAGCGGCCATTATCGGAGGGTGCGGCCATAGAATACGGTCATGAGATACAGTCCCCGCGCCGGTGCAGCTCCGCCGGCCTTCTTGCGGTCACGTGACCTGAGTATGCGCCTGACGTCATCGGGAGAGAACCTGCCGAGCCCGGCCTCGACGAGCGTGCCGACGATGTTCCTCGCCATGTGCATCAGGAAGGCGTCGGCCTCAAGCGTGAATTCGACGAGATCGCCTTTCTTTTTGATCGTGAGCGCCTTCAATTTTCTGACGGGGGTCTTCGCGCTGCAGCCGGCGCTCCGGAACGCGGAGAAGTCATGTTTCCCCACCAGGACCTCGGCAACACGCCGCATCACCGCGATGTTCAGCTTCCGGTCTACGTGCCACGCGTGATTTCGGCGGAGCGCCGAAGGGGCCCTCCTCGCGAGGACGAGGTACTGGTACCGTTTTCCTTTCGCGCTGAACCGGGCGTGAAAGTCAGGCGCTACCACTTCCGAGGCAAGGACGCGGATATCGGCAGGGAGCAGTCTGTTCAGGGCGGGAGCCCAGGCCTCTGCCGGGATGCGGCTCTCCGTCAGGAAGTTGGCCACATGCCCCAGAGCGTGCACCCCCGCGTCGGTCCTGCCGGATGACACGGTCTTGATGTCCTCCTTGGTGAGCTTCCGGAGGGCCTCTTCGAGGGCGTCCTGGATGGTCGGCATGCCGCTCCCCTGCTGGGACTGCCAGCCGTGGTAGTTCGTACCGTCGTATTCGAGGAGGAGCTTAATATTGCGAGGCATGGAGAACCTTTATCGCTGAGGACGACATCTACATCATGACAATAGTTCTGCCACTGATGGAATAACTATGATAACAGCGGATTAATCCGCAATTCGCGATCCGCAATCGTCTCACTCTCCCAGGTACGCTTTCTTGATCCCCGGGTCGTTGGCGAGGCCCGATGCCGGACCCTGCATCACGATCCTGCCGCTCTCCATGACATAGGCACGGCTGGCGAGCCGGAGTGCCGCCTTGGCATTCTGCTCAACAAGCAGGATGGTCGCCCCCTGCCGGTTGATCTCCTCGATGATCTTGAAGATCCTGCTCACGATGATCGGCGCCAGGCCGAGGGAAGGCTCGTCGAGCAGCAGGAGCTTTGGCCGCGACATGAGCGCCCGCCCGATTGCCAGCATCTGCTGCTCGCCGCCCGACAGGGTGCCCCCGAGCTGTTTGTTCCGTTCCTCGAGCACCGGGAACATGGCGAACACGCGGGCCATATCCTCATCGAGCCGTCTCGTGTCCTCCAGGAACGCTCCCATCTCCAGGTTTTCCCGGACCGTCATGCGCGGAAAGATATGCCTGCCCTCGGGCACCTGGCAGATACCCAGGCCGACGATCTCATGGGAGGGCAGCCCCGTAATTGCGCGTCCCTTGAAGGCGATCGTCCCGGCCATCAGCCCGGTGATGCCGGAGATGGACATGAGCGTCGTGGATTTTCCCGCGCCGTTCGCGCCGATGAGCGCCACGATCTCGCCCTCCCGCACCTCGAGGCTCACGCCCTTGAGCGCCGCGATCATGCCGTAGGAGACGAATATGTCGGAGAGTCGAAGCATATGCGTAATGGCGGCCGAAGGCAAAACGAACTGCGTAAAACACGAATGACACGGATCCAGGAGCGAGCACATTTCCCGCAGTTTGATGCGGGAATAGCGAGCAATGAGAATAGATACACTGCCCTGAGGATCGAAGAACCCCTGCAGCTGTACGGAAGGGATCTTCACTGGACGAATGGCACCAAGAGGACCTCAGCAACGAACGAGGTCCGTCTTGTTGTTCATCGTGACATTCGGGTGTTATTCGTGATGTTCGTGATAAGGCCTTTGACCTTTCTACGTGTGATGATGGTCCTTACCGAGATACGCCTCGATCACCGACGGGTCCTGCTGTATGTCCTTCGGCGCTCCCTCGGCGATCTTGACACCGTGGTCCAACACCACCACGCGATCGGAGATGCCCATGACGACCTTCATATCATGCTCGATCAGGATGATGGCCACGCCATTGTCCCGGATCCGGCGGATCAGGGCCATGAGCTCCTGCGTCTCCTGGGGGTTCATGCCCGCCGCGGGCTCGTCCAGCAGCAGGAGGTGCGGTTCGGTGCCGAGGGCTCGGGCGATCTCGAGCCGCCGCTGGTCGCCGTAGGAAAGGTTCGCTGCCACGGTATCGTGCTTGGCCTCGAGCCCCGCGAACGTCAGGATGTCCATGGCGCGGTAGCCCATGCCCCGCTCTTCCCGCTTCACTTTCGCGGGACGGATGACGGCGCCGAAGAACCCGGCCTTGGTGCGGCAGTGGGCAGCCACCATCACGTTCTCCAGGCATGTCATGCCGCCGAAGAGCCGGATGTTCTGGAAGGTGCGCGCCACGCCCAGGGCCGTGATGTCATGGGGCGCCATGGTCGTCACGTCGCGGTCGGTGAAGACCACCCTTCCCTGGGTGGGCCGGTAGATGCCGGTGATGCAGTTGAAGAACGTGGTCTTGCCGGCGCCGTTCGGACCGATGATGCTCACGATGCGCTCGCGCTCGACGCGGACATCGATGCCCTCGAGGGCCTTCAGGCCGCCGAAATGCTTGGTGAGGTTCTTTGTTTCGAGTAAGAGCATAGGATCACATACACGGAAAACTGCCTGTTACCACCTTGCCTATTGCCTCGATGTTCTCTCATTCGTGTTCCGTGCACGCTTTATTTCGTTGTTTTCGCCGTTCCCAAAAGCCCCTGGGGACGGAAGATCATCATCAGCACCAGCGCGACGCCGAAGCCGAGCATGCGGTAGTCGGCAAAATCACGGAACACCTCTGGCAGCGTGACCAGGAGGAACGCCCCGAGGATGATGCCGGGGATGCTCCCCATCCCTCCCAGGACCACCATGCACAGGATCATGACGGACTCGAAGAAGGTAAAGCTCTCGGGAGAGACAAAGGCCATCTTAGCCGCGAAGAACACGCCCACCCGGAAGACAAAAGTATTCGGTTTGGCGGAAACTGTCGAGAAATTTTTCC
>JAAXXJ010000184.1 GCA_013334545.1 Nitrospirota bacterium
ATGTACGGTGTCCATGGCAAAAAGAAGAGGGAACGCGGGGACTGGGTGCTGGAGATGGCAGGGCTCAGGGACAGAAAGGGTTCGATTACCAGCACACTCCCCGGCGGCATCAAGCAAAGACTCGCGCTCGGGTGCGCCATCCTGCACGAGCCGCCGGTCCTGTTCCTCGACGAACCCACGGCCGGCGTTGACCCGGTGTCCCGCAGGGGATTCTGGGACCTGATCCATGAGCTGGCCCAGAAGGCGGTCACGGTCTTCGTGACGACCCATTACCTCGACGAGGCGGACTACTGCGACCGGCTCGCCCTCATCTACCGGGGCAGGATCATTGCCGAGGGGACGCCGCGCCGGCTCCGGGAAGCAAAGATGACGAAGGAGGTGCTCGAGATCGAGGTCGATCGTCTCGTAGCCGCCATGGACCTCCTGGCTCAACGCGGCATCGAGGCTGCGATATTCGGAAGCAGGATCCACGCCACGGTCGAAAACGCCGGCGCGTCCATTCCCGCGATAAGCACCCTGCTGAACGGGGCGGGGGTCCAGGTGGTGAAGATCGAGCGAATCCTGCCGTCGCTCGAGGATGTGTTCGTGACAATGATCGGGCAGTCGTAAGAGGGCTGACAAGCCTGTACGCTTGCCAGCTTCCAAGCTGATCCTTATGAAGCTCATTCGTATCAGGGCCATTGCGCGGAAGGAATCGCTCCAGATCGTGCGGGACCCGCTGAGCCTGGTCATGGCGTTCCTCGTGCCGCTATTCCTGCTGATGGTCTTCGGGTATGCCATCACCTTTGACATCCGGGAGATCGACATGGTCATCGTGGACCAGGATCGGAGCAGCCACAGCCGGGACCTCACTCGAGCGTTCGAGGCATCGGGCTATTTCACGATCGGAGCGGTGCTGGACAGGACCGCTGCCATCGACGCCGAGCTCGACTCGGGCAGAGCACGGGTCGCCGTGATGGTGCCGCCTGATTTCTCGCGGAAAATCCTGGCACGAAGGACGGCACAGCTCGGTGTGGTCATCGACGGGAGCGATGCGAACACGGCGACCATCACGCAGGGCTACCTCTCCGGCATCATCCGGCAGTATGCGCACCGGCTCCTCCCGGGCGGCGTTGACACTCCGATCGATGTCCGGACGCGTGTCTGGTACAATCCCGAGCTCAAGTCCCGGAACTTCATCATCCCAGGCCTCATCGCGGTGATCATGAGCGTCATTGTCGCGCTGCTCACGTCGCTCACCGTCTCGCGCGAATGGGAGCGAGGGACCATGGAGCAACTGATTGCCACACCGGTCAGCAGGGCGGAGCTGATCATCGGGAAGCTCATTCCCTATTTCGCCATCGGGTTCATCGATACGGTCCTATGCATTGTCATGGGGACCCAGCTTTTCCACGTCCCGCTCCGCGGAAGCGTGGCCCTGCTCCTGACCCTGGCCAGCATTTTCCTTGCCGGCGGTCTCTGCATGGGCATGTTCCTCTCCGTGGTGTCACGGAACCAGTTGCTGTCGAGCCAGATGGCGCTCCTGAGCACGTTCCTGCCGTCGTTCCTGCTTTCGGGATTCATCTTCGCCATCAGCAACATGCCGAAGCCGCTCCAGGCCGTTACCTATGCCGTTCCATCTCGGTACTTCGTGAAGATCCTGAAAGGTGTCTTCCTCAAAGGAACGCCTCTGTCAATGCTGCTCACCGAGATGACGCTCCTGACCCTGTTCGGCGTTGTCATGTTCCTGCTCGCACATAGCCGGTTCAAAAAGAGGATCGAGTAGCATGTTCGAACGCATCCGCCATATGATCCGAAAAGAGTTCATCCAGGTGCTTCGCGACAAGCGCCTCCGATTCTTCATCGTGGTGCCGCCGGTCGTGCAGCTCCTGGTCTTCGGGTACGTGGTCACGATGGATGTGAACGTGGTGCCCACGGTCGTCGTGGACCACGACCGCACGGCCACCAGCCGGGAGTTCGCGGAGCGATTCACCGCATCGGGTTATTTCGTCATAACCGCCGCCGCGAAAACGGAACGGGACGTGCGAGCGGTCCTGGACCGGGGAGATGCGGTGTGCGCGATCCAGATCGACCGGGGGTTCGACCGGGACCTTCGCAAAGGAATGCAGGCATCGGTCCAGGTCGTGCTCGACGGAACGGACTCGAACACGGCGAGCGTGGTCATGGGATACGTGAACCAGATCGTCGAACGGTATGCACGTGGCCGCTCGGTCCCGAAACTTGCGGTCGTACAGACACCCGTGGACCTGCGGATGCGGGCCTGGTACAACCCCGACCTGCGAAGCAAGAACTACAATGTGCCGGGCGTGATGGCGACGGTCATCACGCTGCTCTGCCTCATGCTGACCTCGATGTCCGTGGTGCGCGAACGGGAGATGGGGACCATGGAGCAGCTCATGGTCAGCCCGCTCCGGCCCGTGGAGCTGATGCTCGGCAAGACGATCCCCTTCGCGGTCATCAGCGTGGTCGACATGCTGCTGGTGACCGTGGTCGGCGTGTTCTGGTTCCAGGTCCCGATCAAGGGATCGCTGCTGGTCCTCTTCACCGGCACGTCGTTCTATCTCCTGTCGGTCCTCGGGGTCGGCCTGTTCATCTCCACCTTCGCCCGGACGCAGCAGCAGGCGCTGCTGTCGACGATCCTGTTCTACATGCCCAATATCCTCCTCTCGGGGTTCGTCTTCCCGATCAAGAACATGCCGGAGCTGTTCCAGGTCCTCACCTTCGGCATCCCGCTCCGCTATTTCCTCATAATCATCCGGGGCGTGTTCCTGAAGGGCGTGGGCTTCGGCATCCTGTGGCCGCAGATGGCCGGGCTTTTCGTCATCGGCACCATAGTGATCACGCTGAGCGCCGCACGCTTCCGGAAGCGGCTGCAATAGGACCGGAAAAGCAATGTCCCGCCTTGCTGGAATCCGGGAACAACTGCATTGCCCGCGGGTTGCTGCAGAGAGCTTCTATATGGTATAGTGAGTTGTTGGGAAAAGGAGCGCTCATGAAGAAGCCGGTCGTAAACGAGGACCTCTGCATCGGTTGCGGACACTGCGTCGAAGTGTGTCCGCAGGTGTTCGAACTGGAGAACGAGAAATCTCAGGTGATCGGTTCTGATAAGTGCGGCTCGTGCAACTGCCAGGAGGCCATCGACACCTGCCCGGTGCAGGCGATCAGCTGGAGCGGGTAGATGCTGAAAGGAGCCAGGAAATGGAGATGAAGATCCCGCCGTCGCTGAAGCACGAACACGGGGAGATGCGCGCATCGCTCGAAATAACTGCGAAAGGTCCTGGAAAGAGCGGAGAGGCGGCCCGCGAGGTCGCCCGGCTCCTCCTTCCGCATTTCAAGAAGGAAGAGGAGTACGCGCTGCCGCCCCTGGACGCGCTGGCCGTCATGGCCGGAGGGGGGCTGCCCGAGGAGCCGAAGGCCATCATCGACAAGGCTGACCGGCTGAGGCACGAACTTGTCGACATGCTCAGGGAGCACCAGGCGATCGCGAAGGCCCTCGAAACCCTCTATGATGCTGCTACGAGCGACGCACGGCCGGAATTGGCACGGTTCGCCAGAAGGCTGCTCTTGCATGCCCAGATGGAGGAACAGATCTACTATCCCGCGGCGCTGGTGATCGGCGAGTATTTGAAACTGAAGACGGGCAGGGGTTGACAGAGGAATGACAGGCAGAGTGACCCGCGTTGACAATCGCGCGGCCCTGTGCTACAGTCGTTTCCTGAGGAAATCGCATGCGCCCGATCAAAGAAATCAAGCAGGACTACCGGTTCACCCCCGATGATGAGTGGCGGCTTTCGCGGCTCAAGCCCCTGATGGAGGAGCATGCCGAGGAGATCATGAGCACGGTCTCCCTCTGGTTCAAGGGCACCAAGGGGGCGGCAAAGTTCTTCACCGAGGAGACCCTGCAGCAGCATGTGTCCGTTTCGCAAAAGTACTGGTTCCTCCTGCTCTTTTCCGGAAAATACGACAACACGTTCTATGACCAGCTGATTAAGATCGGCATGGCGCACATGCGGAGGAACGTGGAGGTGCATTACCTCCATCGCATGGCGAACATCATCAAGAACTCCTGCACGGGCGTTCTGTCCAGGGCCGAGGACACCCGTGAAGAGATGGTGAACAACATTGTTTCGGTCGGCAAGATCGTGGACATCAGCCTGAACATCATTACCAATGCGTATATCGAAGAAGAGATGCGGGTCTATTCTCCGGCGTACAAAGTGAAGAGCGCGCTTATCAGTTTTTCCGAAAGGTTCTCTCAAGGCACGAACCTGTTATTGGTGCTCGCGCTCATGGGCCTCACGCTCGGTGTTGGCTGGCTGTTCGTACAGGACGTGCTCCACCTGCTTTCGGGCGATGTGGAACGAGGCATCATATCGGCGCTCGGCTCCATGCTGCTGCTGTGGCTCATGATCGAGCTGATGACCACCGAGATCTCCCACCTCAAGGGAGGGAAGTTCCATATCAGCGTCTTCGTGGGGGTCGCGCTCGTGACCATGATCCGGGAGACCATGATCGCGACGCTCAAGCATGAAAAACCTGAGTCGATCTACTATCTCATTGCCGCAATCCTCGTCATCGGATTCGTCTACTGGATCGTTACCCGGGCCGAGGAAAAACAAAAATGACGTCTGTTCTGGTATGCCTCACGGTGACCTTCGGCCTCCCTTCGGAGGCATTTTCTGTGACGATCGAAAAATGACATCGGGCTTTCGCAAGGGGGGCTCGTTTGCTATACTGGAACGAAAAGTCCACCGCAAGAAATGGCGGCGGCCACGGGAGCGACCGAACGGCTGGACAAGGCGATGGCGCTGCCGTGATGGAAAACCCATCGCAAGTTAAAGAGCCGGCAACGCGCAGGCTGTTGTTGCCGATACGATACTGTCACGGATAACGAGCGGAGGGTGACCTATGGAAATCTTGCCGAAGCAGTGCGAGATAACCGAGCAGGACCTGAGGGCTGCACTTGCCGACCTCAAGGGATATGTTGACGTGACCGAAGAGGACCTGATGAAGATCTATTCATCGGCCCTCGTTCACGCAAAGGACCGCCTGAAGCACTTGATCACGGTGGCCGACCTTATGACCAAGGACGTGGTCACGGTGAAGAAAGAAACCAGCCTCGTAGAGGCGGCACGGCGTCTCACCGGCCTCCGCATCAGCGGCATGCCTGTTGTAGACGACAAGGATATGGTGATCGGCGTGGTCGGGGAACTGGACATCATTTCCGCGGTGGGGGGACAAAAGAGCAGCGGCGTAAAGAACATCTTCCGACGGATGCTCGGAGAACCGGTACCCTCTCAGAAGGAAGGGGATACCGTCGGCGATGTCATGAGCACCCCCCCCATCACGATTGGGCCGACAGAGGACATACGCGAGGCCGCCCACATTCTTGAGGGACACAGGATCAAACGCATTCCTGTCGTCGATGAATTCGGCAGGCTCATCGGCGTGATCTCGCGGGCGGACATCGTAAGAGGCATGAGCAAGGCGAGCAGAGCAACGGAGCCCTCGAGGAAAAGGCACCGGGTAAGGCACTGAGCTCCGGCCCATAGGGTCACAGGACGTATACCGAACGTCATGACCGTACGCGAATATCTGGTAAAGATGAAGGGCACCGCCAAGGCCCCGCCGGGCGTCGGGGCAGGGGAACTGGTGTGGTCCTGGCTCGGGTCCGTCATCGGCATCGGAGCGTGCGGCTGGCTGTCGGCGCACTATTTTGAGCCGCGGGACCTGACGCTGCTTATCGGGTCCTTCGGTGCATCGGCGGTCCTGGTGTACGGGGCCATCAAGAGCCCCCTTGCCCAGCCGCGGAACGTCATCGGCGGACATATCATCTCGGGGCTGGTCGGCGCGGCCTGCTGGCAGGTGTTCGGCGGAACGGTCTGGCTGGCCGCGGCGCTTGCTGTGTCTCTCGCCGTCGTGGCTATGCTCGCCACGAAGACGCTGCACCCGCCGGGCGGAGCCACGGCGCTCATCGCCGTCATCGGCGGCCCCAAGATCCACTCCCTGGGTTTTCTGTATGCCTTCCTCCCCGCAGGGGCGGGAGCTCTGGTCCTCCTGTTTGTCGCTCTTCTCGTGAACACCCTGTCGAAGAACCGAAAATATCCCGAGTACTGGTTTTGATCAGCGGGCAGGCATCCGATAAAATGAAAACACGCCCTCACCGAAGCAGGTAAGGGCTTTCCTGTTCTAAAAAGGGTTCCGTCCGGCAGCGCTCACTTCTTCACCGCCTCCGCCCAGGAGGAGTGGTACATCGGCAAGCCGATCAAGGAC
>JAAXXJ010000495.1 GCA_013334545.1 Nitrospirota bacterium
CTACCTGATGCCCATCGAGGACGTGTTCTCCATCGCCGGCCGCGGCACCGTGGTGACGGGCCGCATCGAGCGCGGCATCGTGAAGGTGGGCGACGAGATCGAGATCGTGGGCATCAAGCCCACGCAGAAGACCGTGGTCACCGGCGTCGAGATGTTCCGGAAACTCCTGGATTCGGGCGAGGCCGGCGACAATGTCGGCGTGCTGCTCCGGGGCGTGAAGAAGGAAGAAGTGGAGCGCGGCATGGTCCTGGCCAAGCCCGGGAGCATCACCCCGCACACGAAGTTCAAGGCCGAGGCCTACGTTCTGACGAAGGAAGAGGGCGGCCGCCACACCCCGTTCTTCAAGGGTTACCGTCCGCAGTTTTACTTCCGGACGACGGACGTGACGGGCGTGGTGACGCTGGCCGAAGGCGTCGAGATGGTGATGCCGGGCGACAACATGAGCTGCAGCGTTGAGCTCATCACCCCCATCGCTATGGACAAGGAGCTCCGGTTCGCCATCCGTGAGGGCGGCCGCACCGTGGGCGCCGGCGTGATCACCGAAGTGATCGAGTAAACAGGCACGAAGCTGTGCGGAATCCGGAATGACGAATGCGGAATGAGGAGCAGGTCCGCACTCCGAATTTGATATAGAGAGGGGCTACAGAAATGCGTGAGATCGTTCTCCTCGCCTGCAGTGAGTGCAAGCGGAAAAACTATTCGACGACCAAGAACAAGCGGAACACGCCTGACAAGCTGAATCTGGACAAGTACTGCCGGTTCTGCCGCAAGCATACGACGCACAAGGAAACCAAGGCGTAATACCAAATTCAAAGATAAAAAAGTAAAATGTAAAATAAAGGTTCGCTTGTTCCATTTTTCATTTTGCATTTTTTATTTTGAATTTTTTCACAGGCCAGTAGCTCTAATGGTAGAGCTCCGGACTCCAAATCCGGCTGCTGGGGGTTCGAGTCCCTCCTGGCCTGCCAAATCATCTATTGCGGGAGAGGCTTAATCCCATGTTCAACAGGATCGCAGAGTTCTTCCATGATGTAAAGCTGGAACTCAAGAAGGTAGTGTTTCCCTCGAAGAAAGAGGTCATCGGGTCCACTTGGGTGGTGATCGTGTCGGTGCTCATCGCTTCGGTGTTCCTGGGAATCGTGGACATGGCGCTGGGGAAGTTCATGACCACGGTCTTTAAATAGAGAGAACTATGTCAACCAAGAACTGGTACGTCGTACATACCTACGCGGGCTTTGAGAACAAGGTGAAGGCCAGCATCCTGGAAACGGTCTCGAAACTGGGCCTGCAGGAGAGGATATCCCAGGTACTGGTCCCCACTGAAGAAGTGCTGTCGCTCAAGGCGGGCAAAAAGAGGAAGTCGCAGCGGAAGTTCTTCCCCGGCTATATCCTCGTCGAGATGGAGATGGACGACAACACCTGGCACGTGGTGAAGGACACGCCGAAGGTGACCGGTTTTGTCGGGGGGAGTCTCAACCCCACGCCGCTCTCCGAAGAGGAGGTCAGCCATATCCTGAAGCAGGCGGAGGAGGGTGCGGTGGCTCCGACCCAGCCGAAGATCGCATACCAGAAGGGCGATCGGGTACGGGTCATCGACGGCCCCTTCAGCAGCTTCATCGGCACCGTGGAGGACGTCAACCCGGCGCACGGCAGGCTCCGGGTGATGGTCAGCATCTTTGGCCGATCGACGCCCGTGGAGCTTGAATTCCTCCAGGTTGAGCGGGAGAAGGAAAAATAATATTCGGAATCCCGAATTATTCATGCAGCACGAAATTGAGAAGGTAGGAGTTACCCATGGCAAAAGAGATATCGGCAAAGATCAAACTGCAGGTCCCGGCAGGCAAGGCCAATCCGGCGCCCCCGGTCGGTCCGGCCCTGGGCCAGCACGGCGTCAATATCATGGAGTTTTGCAAAGCGTTCAACGCGAAGAC
>JAAXXJ010000185.1 GCA_013334545.1 Nitrospirota bacterium
CCTTGATCGCGGAAATGGTCTTGTAGACACGCATCATCGCGTCCGACTTGCTTTCCGGCAAGGCATCCACATCCGGAAGCTGGGGATTGACGCTCTGCTGGCTCTGGTTGATCGCGCTGAGGAGGATCTGTTTCAGTTTCTGATAATCCGGCGGTTTAACGAAATAATAGAATGCTCCCTTCGATAAAGCGGCGACGGCAGAATCTATCTTCCCGTAGGCGGTCAGGAACATCACCGGGATATGCGGATAGTATTTGTTCACATGTTCGAAGAGCTGGTAGCCGTCCTTGCCCGGCATCTTGATATCCGTGATAATTGCATCGACCGGTTTCCGCTTGATCAGGTTGAGCGCAGAGTCGACGCACATGGCCTCGAGGACTGAGTAATTATCCGCTCTAAGGATCGCGGACAGGACCCTTGTGGCGTTCGGCTCGTCATCGACAAGCAGGATAGAAGCATTCTTCATAATGAATCACCGTCCTTAATATCTTTCACGGGCAGCAAGAACGTGACCGTCGTGCCCTTGCCTTTTTCCCCATGTATTTTCAGATGCCCTTTGTAGTATTTAATGATCTCATCGGCGAGGAACAAACCGAAGCCGCGGCCTTGTCCCCTGATCTGCTGATCAAGGACGGCAGATCGTGAGGAAAGATCGAGGCCCGCACCGGTATCGGAGATCTCTATCGCGATGCAGTATACCGGGGGGCACGATCTCAGGGCCGTTCTGATCGTGATCGTCCCCCCTGATGTCATCGCCTCGATGGAATTGTTGATGACGTTCAAAAGCGCCTGCTCCAGATGAAAGGCGCTGATTTTGATCGGGGGTATATCATCGAGAACGTATTCGCAACGGATGTCACGAGTGTAAGTCTGGAGCGAAATGAGGACCTTGATCTTTTCTATCAGCTCGTTGACATTGACAAATGAGACGTCGCTGTCTAAGGTCGTTGTGGTCAAAAAGCGTGATATGAAGTTTTCAAGACGGGAGATCTCCGCCTCAAGAATCTCCATGAACTCAAACATGGGTTTTTCATGCGAGTATCGCTCTCGAAGGTACACGACTGCTCCCTTGATCGCATTCAATGGATTCCTGACGCCATGTGCGAGCGTGGCAGCAATCTTCCCGATCGCGATGAGCTTTTGCGCATCGATCAATTGCTGTCCAACCGAGCAGGGTTCTGAAGGAACCAGCACGATCTGAGCGTGATGGCCTGAACCGTTCGAGTTCCGGATCGGTGCAATTTTGATATCGGCCTCGCGATAATGCGAAAGACACCGGAAATGGCTCTGCTTCAGGTTGACGGACCGACGTCTTTTGATAACCTCTCCTACCGCTTCTTTGTCATGACTTAGGAACGGTGGAAAGAGATCGGTATACTTCTTGCCTACGGCGTGAGAGGTATCCGCGCCCGTGAGCATCTTCAGGTCGTCACTCCACGAGCGGATGCGCAAGTTCCTGTCGACAGTAAAAGTGAGTTCTTTCATAGGTGCCAGGTGGAAAATAGTAGACTCACATCATCTTGAATGAACTGTCGTTCAATGACAATATTATAAAAAATATAGTGTATCCAATAAATCCAAGGTTGAGTATTTTTACAAAATAAAGAGAACATATTATAGCACAGATATATCGATTACCAATACCCATCATAGGGTATTTTCAGGGTATTGAACATGCGATAATCATTATTTAGTACTAATTATAGCATATATATACTAATATAAACAATAAGATAGTAAATACTCGCAAAATGTCGTGGAAATCACTGAAAAATCGATAATAATTATTAAGTATTAGTGAGCTTGCATCGCAGATATACCATACGACTGATGCTCAAGTCAAATCGTGATCATCGCGAGTAATTCGTAAGATCAAAGATCCGTTATGATCTTTAGATCCAATAGAATCAGCATTATCTGCGCACCATCGGATACGATGCAAAAAATCCAGCTTATATTAGTAGTTTCACTTCATAAATACTACATAAATAGTAATATTATAGCATAGCTTATTGTGTGTCGTATGTGTGCATAAGCGATAAAGAGATCGAAATCTCAATTAAAGGTCGATATTATATTGGAATTTGTCTAAGATACGCGACAGTTACGTACATGATGCATAGAACTTACTTGTTTAAGTACTGTATCACGTACGATTATTCGGGTTATGGAAATCAGCGAACTCCTGGGAGGCATCGAGGAGAGCGGAGCAGATAAGGTGAGGGTGAATATGCCGAGTTCATCCGCATTGGCATATTTGGATGGAGCTAGACCGAACTATGAGCCGTGGACGACGGCGGGGGAACTTATCCGGAGGCGACGATGTACCGTAGGAATCTCTTGAACGAAACAGACAGGCTCAACGCGCTCAAAAAGCTTGTGCACGATCTGGCTGAAGCTCGTCCTGGACGAGCGGTTTCGGTTCTCTCTCGGGACCCGTTGACCGGTTCGTTTCATGGCCTGCCCGGCGACCGCCGATTCGATTTCCCTGGAATGGATTTCCTGGACCGTACGGATCCTCTCATCGGTCGGCTGTTTGCGGGTGAGGAATCGGTGCAGAGGGAAGGGACGGGGGGCACATGGGAAACCGTGTTTCCGATTTTCGTAAACGGATACATCGATCATGTGCTCATGATCAAGGGTGAAAATATGTCTGACAGTGATTGCCGCTTAATCGGAGCGTATTGCGGGCAGACAGCACTTATTCTCGAGACCCTCGCCATGCACGTGAACCTCAATCGCAAGATCGAACGTCTTGCTTCTCTGGTAAGCCTGGTTGATGATCTTTCCATCGAGCAGAATTACCGTAACCTCCTCCAGACGATGCTGGACAGGTCAACGGAGCTTCTGCTGGCAGAGCAGGGTTCAATCATGCTCATAGAGAAAGAGACCGATCAACTCCTGCTCGAAGTATCAAAGGGTGCGCGACAAGAACGGGATAAGCTAGTACGGATCTCCAGGGGTGTTGGGATCGCAGGTGGGGTTGCGGCGTCGGGAGAACCGCTCCTTGTTGAGGACATCGAGCACGATTCTCGCGTTGGCAGGAGGAACCAGGAAAAATACAAGTCTGCATCCTTTGTCAGCGTGCCGCTCAAGATAGGCCATCGCGTTGTAGGAGTTATGAACTTCAATGACAAGCGAACGGGAGAGCTCTTCGATGATGTGGACCTCAGTCTTGCTCAGACCTGCGCATCCCATGCAGCTCTTGTCCTTGATCGTAAGCAGATCTATGAGCAGACGGAGAAATTGACCCAACAGGCTACGATCGATGATCTGACCGGTCTTCTCAACAGGGGGTACTTGCTGAGAAGGCTGACGGAGGAACTGGCCCGGTCCGATCGTTACGCGAAGATGATGAGTCTTGTCATGCTGGATATCGACGGATTCAAGACCATAAACGACCAGTTCGGACATGCGAGAGGAGACCTCGTTTTGCGACGGATAGCGGAGGTGATGACAAACGCCGTGCGATCCATCGACATTGTCGGACGTTACGGTGGAGATGAGTTCCTTATTGTTCTTCCGGAAACCGACACGTTTTTTGCTGCGCATATGGCAGAACGGGTCCGATCCAATGTCGAGAAAGCCTTCATTTCTCGGGAGACCACCGATCGCATTGTGAACAAGGTCACCTCGAGCATAGGTATCGCAACATTCCCATCGCATGGTACTAGCCCGGAAGTGCTGATTGCCAATGCTGATAAGGCTCTCTATAGGGCAAAGGCCGGTGGCAAGAACCAGGTCGTTGTGTATTGAGATCTCCAGGCTTCAACCATGAGCATGAGTGGTATGGTGCCAGATAGGCTGATGGCACTATCATATAGGTCTTGCTTTTTCTTCGATTATCCAGTATCATGTAACCTAATTCAGATCCACCGGATCTCGTTGTTCAGACCTGTGCTTTTGCAGCCGATCTTGCTGACCCCCACTCCAGGACATTACCGAGGGCTATCAGAAAAGGTATTCTGATGGCCTTTTTATTTGTTCCATGCTGCCGCACATCCTGCGACCGAAGCGTGCAGTAATCCCAGAATGTCGCAAAGAAAGCAGGTTGTAAGTGAATTTCAGTTCTTTCAAGCTTCACCAGCAGATTATGGCAGGTGTAGAGGCTGCCGGCTACATCACCCCGACGCCAATCCAGAAACAGGCCATCCCGCCGGTCATGGAAGGCAAGGACGTCATGGGCCTCGCCCAGACGGGCACCGGCAAGACCGCGGCCTTCGTGCTGCCGATTTTGGAGCGGTTACTCGACGGTCCGCGCGGAAAGGTCCGCGCCCTCATCATCGCTCCGACACGCGAGCTGGCTGAACAGATCAACGACAACATCATCGAGCTGGGCAGGAAGACCGGCCTCCGGAGCACGACGGTCTACGGCGGCGTGGGTCTGAACCCGCAGGTTCAGAAGCTGCGCGGAGGCACCGAGATCGTCGTCGCCTGTCCGGGCCGTCTGCTCGACCACCTGAACCAGAAGAACGCAGACCTGTCGCACCTCGAAGTGCTGGTTCTGGACGAGGCGGACCGCATGTTCGACATGGGGTTCCTGCCCGACATCCGCAGGATATTGAAATACGTGCCTGCGAAGCGCCAGACCCTGCTGTTTTCGGCCACCATGCCTGACGATATCCGGCACCTGGCCCACGAGGTCCTGCGCAACCCGGTGACGGTGCAGGTGGGCCATACTGCCCCGGCAAACACGGTTGCGCACGCGCTCTATCCGGTGCCGCAGCACCTGAAGACCGGGCTTCTGCTCGAACTTCTGAAGCACACCGATACGGGATCGGTTCTGATCTTCACCCGCACCAAGCACCGCGCCAAGCGCATCGGACAGCAACTGGAGAAGGCGGGATACAAGGCCGCATCGCTCCAGGGCAACCTGTCGCAGAACAAACGGCAGGAGGCGCTCGACGGATTCCGGTCAGGCAAGTATCAGATCCTGGTGGCGACCGACATTGCTGCGCGCGGCATCGACGTCTCCTCCATCTCCCACGTCATCAACTACGACATCCCGGACACGGTGGACGCCTACACGCACCGCATCGGCCGCACGGGCAGGGCAGCCAAGACCGGCGACGCTTTCACCTTCATCACCCATGAGGATGAGCCCCTGGTCAGGAGCATCGAACGGGTTCTGGGCGAGAAGATCGGCCGCCGCACAGTGATGGGCTTCGATTACGCGAAAGCGGCGCCCGCCCGCGACGCCGAGTTTGCCCGGCCGCCGAGAGAACAGCAGCGCAGGCGCACACCTGCAGCCGGGAGGACAGAGCAGGGCAGGCAGCGTGCCGCCGCTCCCGGAACGAGGGGACAGCAGGCTTCCGCCGGGTATTCCGCTGGACGCACGGCAACGACTTCGCCCCAGCGGCCCTCCTCGGACCGGCCGAGGACGGGGAACGCACCCGGCAATACTGCCTCCCGTCGTTCATGGGGAACTCGACCGAACAGGGGCCCAGTCCGGGGACCGGGAAGCGGAAACCGGTAAGAACATCGTCATAACGACATCATCAAGGGCCTAGAGAGATATCCTCTAGGCCTTTTCATATTTCTGATGACGATGGGTCCGGTCCATGATATATTTTACCGGTGGTCACGGTCGGGAAATGAGCAGAGAACGCCTATTGATGGTCTTCTTGAGGAGCAGCATGTCCATCGTAACAGCACAGGACCTGGTCAAAGACTACGGCATCGTCAAGGCAGTGAACGGCATCGGCTTCGCCATCGAACCGGGAGAGTGCTTCGGCTTCCTGGGGCCCAACGGCGCAGGCAAGACCACGGTGATGCGCATCATCTCGTGCTTTCTCCCGCCCACGTCGGGGACGGTCACGGTCTTCGGGATGGACGTTACCCGGGAGCCGAGCAGCATCAAGGCGCGCATGGGCCTCATGCCGCAGGAGGACAACCTCGACCCGGACCTGTCGGTGTTCGAGAACCTCCTCGTCTACGCGCGGTACTTCGACATCCCGAAGAAAAAGGCCGTGCCGCTGGCGAACGATTTGCTGGAGTACGTTGAGCTCCGGGGCCAAGGCCGCATGAACATCAAGGAGCTTTCGGGCGGCATGAAGCGGAGGCTCCTCCTGGCGCGGTCGCTGGTCAACAGCCCCGAGATCCTGATCCTCGACGAGCCGACGACGGGCCTGGACCCCCACAGCAGGCGGGCGGCGTGGGACAAGCTGAACCAGCTCAAGTTCAGGAACACCACGCTGCTGCTCACGACCCATTACATGGAAGAGGCGGAGCGGCTGTGCGATCGCGTCGCCATCATGGACTCGGG
>JAAXXJ010000186.1 GCA_013334545.1 Nitrospirota bacterium
CCAGGTCACGGATCACCGCAAGCACCTCGCCGACCGTCTCCGGGTCGAGCGAAGCCGTGGGCTCATCAAAGAGCATGGCCCGGGGCTTCATGGCCAGAGCGCGCGCAATGGCCGCGCGCTGCTGCTCACCGCCTGACAGGGTGCCCGGCCTGCTGTGCGCCCTTTTCTCCAGGTTGATCCTGATCAGGAACGCGAGGGCCTCTTCCTCGGCCTTCCCCCGCTCGGTGCCGAGCACATGCACCGGAGCCTCAATGATGTTCTCAAGCACCGTCATATGGGGGAAAAGATTGAATTGCTGGAAGACCATGCCGACCTTGAGCCGCACCTGACGGATGAGCTCGAGATCGTTTTTCGACGGCCGCAACTGGTTGAGGGAGTGCAGGGCGATGCCGTCTATGTCGATCTCGCCATCTTCGAAGACCTCTAGGCCGTTGATACACCGGAGGAGCGTGCTCTTGCCGCTGCCCGACGGCCCGATGAGCACGACGACCTCGCCCTGTGCCACGTCAAGGTCGATGCCCTTGAACAGGCGATTGTCGCCGAAGGACTTATGGAGATTCCTGATCTTGATCATCGTAATTATCAGCGGACAGGCGTGCAGGCCTGCAAGCTCACAGGCTATGTCTGTCCTTTTAATCGTTTTTCCAGCCTTCTTGCCAGGATCGACAATGGATAGCTCATGCAGAAATACAGGATGGCAGCGACGAGCCCCAGCTCGAAGTACCGGAGCGTCGTCGCGGCGAGGATACCGTAGGTCTTGGTGAGCTCCACCATGGCAATGACCGATACGATGGACGAATCCTTCAGGAGAGAGATGAAGTCGTTCGTGACCGACGGCAGGCTGATCCTGAAAGCCTGGGGAAAGATGATCCGCCGGAAGGCCAGTGAGCGGTGCATGCCGAGGGACAGGGCCGCCTCCATTTGACCGCGTGGCACGGCCTCGATGCCTCCCCGATACACCTCCGCCTCGTAGGCGGCGTAGTTCATGCCCAGGCCGATGATGGCGGCGGCAAAGGGGGAAAGCGTGATGCCGATGTTCGGAAGGCCATAGTAGAGGATGAAGAGCTGGATCAGGAGCGGGGTGCCCCGGTAAATCTCGATATAGGCCGTCGAGACCGGTCTGAAGGGCCTGGGGCCGTAGAGCCGTGCGAAGGCGAGGAGCAGACCGAGCGCAAGCGCGAGGGCCATGGAAACCACGGACAGCAGAATGGTCATGGCCGCGCCCTTGAGGAGGAGGGGAAAGAACGCGAACAGCGAAGCATCGTTGCTCGCAATGCGGAACCGCTGCCCGGCGTCGGGCGATGGCGACTGTTCAAGCAGTTTCTCCTGCGACTCGTTCCAGAGGCCCCAGGCCTCGTACATGCGCTTGAGCTCTCCGCTCCGGAGCAGGTCCTCGATGACCGAATCGATGACGTTCTTTAGGCCATCTTCGTCCTTCCGGAGGGCGATCCCGTAAAAGCCTCCGCCTTCGGGCGGGCCGGCGTACTTGAGCCGCTGGTCTGGCTTTCCGTAGTACACCGTGATGGGCATGTCGAGGAACACGGCGTCGAGCCTGCCCAGGGCAAGGTCCTCATAGGGCCACGCCGCCGAGTATGACCGAATATCAACACCGTCGATCTTCTTGAGCATGTCGTGCGCCACGGCACCGGCGAGGGTCCCGACCGTTCTGCCCTGGAGGTCCTTGATGCCGTTGATCGTCCGCTCGTCCTTCCGGACCATGAGCTGGAGGGTGTAGTAATAGTAGGGACGGGAGAAGAGCACCCGCTTTTCGCGCTCGGGAATGATCTCGAGGCCGTTCATGGCCATGTCGTAATCACCCCGTTCGAGCGCCGGGATGAGGCTGTCCCAGGCGGTCTGAACGAGCTGGGCCCTGACGCCGAGCTTTCTTGCGACGGCCTCGGCGATGTCCAATTCGAAACCGACGAGCCTCGACGGGTCCTTGGGGTCGGGAAACACGTAGGGAGCACCACCTTCGGCGTCAGAACCCCAGAGGAGAACTCCACGCGCCTTGATCTTCTGGATGGTTGTGGGCCGTGCTGCGAACGATAAGGTCGGTGAGAAGAGAAGGAAGGCGCAGATCGGGAAAAGAATGACGCAGGCCGTGGTGCGGAACATGGTGAACATTAGCATCGATGCATCACTGTGTCAATACCGTTCCGTGTCCCGATCGACCTGTTCAGCATGGCGAGGGTGACCGCATGGGCGGACCCGGGGGAAAGCTTCCGGTGCGTTGTGATACGCTTTGGCGGTGTTGTTATTGAGCGGATGCAATTTATTGAGACCGGGTTTTTTCTAGAAGAATGTCCTTCGGCAGGGAAAGGGGACGACACATAAATACGATGATCGACAAGGGCTTTGATGCGGGCTGACCGGCCGCGCGTGACGGCAATGGAGATCGATGATGCGTAAGCCCCGGGAGATCATTTTCGATGACAAGACATTCATTCTGAATCTGCTGAACGGCTTGTTTCTCATGCGGGGACCCTTTTTGGGCTCACGATGGGGCGTGCCTTGACGAATGCTGTATAATCCTTTATACTTAAAAAATGAATGCAACCAAAGATTCAGGCACCATCAGCAGGGATCGTTACCGACCGGCGCGGTCGTTGGTCTGCAGCAATGGTCATCATCGAGGAAATGGTGCAGAAGGTGCCGAATGAGAAAACGGCGGGCCATAGTCTTCGATGATGAACCGGTGGTCCTGCTTGTGCTCAAGGACTTCTTCGAGACACGGGGGTATGAGGTACTGGCGTTCAGGGAGCCGGTCATCTGCCCGGTCTACGGCGGTATAACGGAATGTACGAACAAGGCCCCTTGCGGGGACATTATCCTGGCGGACTACGGGATGCCAACGATGACGGGGATCGAACTGTTCCAAGCACAGGCTCGGAACGGATGCAGACTGACCTCGAAGAACAAGGCGCTGCTTACGGGGTACAGGGACGACAGGAGGATGCAGGACATTAGGGATCTGGGGATAGCGTTCTTCGAGAAGCCGGTCCTGTTCGACAAGCTGGGCAGCTGGGTCGATGAATGCGAACCGCGGATGGACCTCTCGCTCCCGCTGGGGATCAAGCGGAAAGAGGTTCGGGAATGTTGCAGCCTGGAGATATCCTACACCGTATCTTCGTCCGGCAGCGAGCTGTTCCGGGGCACCGCCATCAACATGAGCCCGTCGGGGTTTTGTCTCCGCGCTTCAGGACCCCTGATGAAAGAGGACACGGTGTTTGTACAAACGGCCCTGCCGCTCCTGTCCCCAGTCGCCATGGTGCGGTGGATCGAAAGGACCGGCCAGGAAGATTATTTTGCCGGCCTGCAATGCTCTCCTGCACGGTGACCGTGGCGGCATGGTCCCTGCTCCCCGCACCGTACCTTTCGCTGCCCTCGAACAGAACAAACTCAACGACAGTGAATAGCGCGGTTCTGCTGACACCGGATAGGGGGCGGAGCTGTCGGGTGAGGGGCTCGGGGGAGCGTGAAGCGGATGCGGGTGCCAGGCGGTCTTGATGCCGGCTTTCGAGAGGGTGTCGCGGAAGCGCTACAGCTGATCTGTCAAGGAGAATTCAGATAACCCAGACTGGACGGCGATGTGCGCCGCATCGGGGGAACGACCTGTTGGGCTCAGCAGGTGATATGCAGTGCGGCAACCACTTTTTCCCGCTCATGCAGATCATTGAACATCTCGATCGCCTGTTTTGTCTTTTCCACGCGCACCTCGATGCCCTTGGAGGTGAGGTAATTGCGGATCTGGTCGGGAATGGAAAGAACTCCCGCATAGCCGGTCCCGATGATCAGGATCTCGGGTTCGAACTTGACGATATCGGCAAATTCCCGGATCTGGGGGCGGTGTTCCTCTTCCCGGACCCACGATGTCTCAACGCGGTCCGGGTACACGACCACGTCGCTCGTATAGTTTTTCCCCTCAATGGTGATACTACCGAATGTGAAGGACTCTATTTTCAACGAATACCTCTCGAGTCGTTGAATGAATTTATACCACGGTAATCAGCAAAAATCAATATTTTCATCGGCATCCGCCGTCAAGAGCCATCATGCCCCGGACGTACGGGTGTATCGCGGAAGACCAGGACCAGCATTCGCGTCCGTGGCGGTCCCGTGCGAGTCTCTGGTCATGAACAGGTTTTGACCGGCAAGTCATTTCCCGCGTCGGCTCTGCTTCGGTCTTCCGCGGCCATCCCGCTTCTCGCTACATGGCAGGTTCTTGTGGACCAGGCTCTTTTTCTTGCGACAGTAAAGCGCGATAAAGGTCCTGCAGCTTCGGGACCCGTCAACGGCCTCCGACTGGGGGAATGAGGCGAATTTGCATTCAAGATCGCAAAAGTCCATAGGACAGCTCCCCATGCCATGTATACAAGCCAGCAGATACCAGGTCCCCATTATATCCACTTCAGGAGAAAAAACAACGTCCTGCCCACATCGATAAGAAACAGCCGGAAAAACACACTTTAAAAATCCCCCTTGCAGGTGTATCCTGTCAACGGCATGCCGATCCTGACAGGCCGGCGCTCTGCCCGCAGGGTAACTGCTGTGACAGCATGATTCGATGAACGTCGGCGTGCACATGATGAACCATGTTCTTCTCTTGTCCTGCCTGGCGAGCCCGGCGTATGCCGAGGTGCGGACAATGGAGCCCACCGTTGTGGCTCAAGAACGTTTCCTGACGGATGGCGACCCGGGGTCCGGGGCCTGCGCCGAGCATCCAATCCTGAGCGACGTGCTTCTCGATATGTCGAGTAAGAACGCCCTTGTTGCCTCATTCGCTAAGGGCATCAACAACGGCCGGGAGCCCTCCGCCAGTGTGCAGCATGTTTATGTAAACATGCCTCGTGATCGTTTCAACGTGGTCATGACGCTTGACGGCAAGTCACACCTGCGGATGAATCCAGGAGCGAGCACCTTTCCCGAAGCGTGCTGCGGGGTTAGCGAGCGGTCAGGATAACCATACTACCTTGAGGATCGAAGATCACCTGCAGCATGCTGCAGAGAGCTTCAATCACCCGGACATGGACATCTTCCTCGAAACGACCATCGACAGACAGGCCTATATCCTGCATTGCTTTCGAGCAGCCAAGCAGGCACTCGGGTTCACCGGGATGGATCGGTTGTGAGAACGCTTATCTTCCATGATGGGGCACTGGGCGATGTGCTCCTTTCGCTCCCGTGCATCATGGCGATCGGGAAGCATCCCGCATCGCTCGAGGTCGTTTGCCGTGATGATGTGGGCAGGCTGCTCAAGGCATCAGGTGTCGTCCATGGCGCGTACTCCTCGGACAGCAACATATTCTCGCCATGGTATGCCGGCCGGCTGGACAATGCCGCCCGGGAGCTGTTGGGCTGCTACGGCCGGGTGTTCGTGTTCACGCTCCGGGAGGGCTCTGATCTTGCGAAGAACATCGCGCGGACCGTCCTGGACACGCGGGTCATCATCACGGTCCCTCCCGCGGATGACCGGACGCACGTGGCCGAGTTCCGTCTGAGGCAGTTGCAGGACGCGCTGCGTCATGATGGCCCGGTCCGGCTGTCCATTCCTCCTGATCTCCGACGGCAGGCGAGGGAGGTCCTCACGCGGGCAGGCCATGACGGGCAGAAGCGTCTGATCGTCCTGCATCCCGGGAGCGGCGGAAAGCGCAAGTGCTGGCCCCTGGAGCGGTATTTCGAGCTCGCTGAGCGGATGGCGGAAAAAGCCGGGGCGTTCATCCTGTTTCTCACCGGGCCTGCGGAAGAGCTGCTCGCCAGGGAACGGATCGAAGGGTTCGTGCGGGCACGGACGGGCATGGCACATGTCGCAGATGCTGACCTCATTACCGTTGCAGGGATCCTTGTACAGTGCGGACTCTTCGCAGGGAATGATTCCGGCATCTCGCATCTTGCGGCTTCGGTAGGTGCACCGGTTGTCGCGCTCTTCGGCCCCACGGACCCCGCGCTCTGGAAGCCTTGCAGTGAGACAGTCCGGGTGGTCGCTGCCAGGACCCTCGACGCCATATCCGTAGCCGACGTGTTCGAAGCGACGACGGAATGCGGCGCGTGGACCGTTTCTGCTTGAACGATCCACCTCATACACATGACCATGAAATTCAAGATTGACCTGCATATCCATTCACGCAACAGCGGGGACAATGATGCTGACCCCGAGGAGACCATCGAGCGCGCCATCGAGCTCGGCCTTGACGGCATCGCCTTTACCGAACATTACTCGTACGGCGCCTCGGAGCCTGTCGAGCGGCTGCGGGAGAAG
>JAAXXJ010000496.1 GCA_013334545.1 Nitrospirota bacterium
CATTCGATTGTGCTCGGTGATGTCCAACACAATTCCCTGGTAGAAAGCGATCTGCCCATCGGGGTTTCGCTCCACCACGGTGCGATCGTCCACCCAGCGCACCCCGCCGTCTTTCGTGACGATTCGATATTGCTGCTGGAAGCGCTCCGCGCCGCTTGCAGAGTATTCCCGCACTTCTTGTGCGACTCGATCCATGTCTTCCGGATGCACGATGGAAGCGAACTGGACTTCCCCCGAAAGCAGCTCTTGTGCCGTATAACCGAATTGGATCACGTTCCGGGAGACCATGGCGACCGGCCACCCCTCTGCCGCCCGCCAGCGGAAGAGCACCACGGGGCTGTTTTCGACAACGAGGTTGGCCTGCCCAAGCGCCTCCTCGGCCAATTTGCGTTTCGTGATGTCTCGCGCGATTCCTGTGGTGCCTATGACTTCACCGGCTTCATCCAGAATCGGAGTCTTGATCGTGTCGATCCACCTTTGGTTTCCCACGCTGTCCTCCAGGCGTTCCTCGACCCGTTTTTGTTCGCGCGAACGCATGACATGCCCGTCATCCATGGGATAATTCTCTGCCAGGTGGTGGGGCCAGATGTCGAAATCGGTCTTCCCCGCCAAATCGCCGGATGCACAACCGGCCGCTTCGGCGAATGCCTCGTTGACGGCGATGAAGCGGGACTCACTATCCTTGAGCCACGCAATGTCGGGGATGTTGTTCAGGATGGCCGACAGGTGCAGTTGACTCGAGTGCAGGGCGTCCTCGGCCAGCCTGCGCTCGGTCAGATCGTTGAACACGACCAGGATGCTGTCACCCATGAGTGCGCCAAAGGCTTGAACAGTGCGAATGGAACCGTCCTTGCCAGTGATCCTTGCTTCGATCATTTCGGAGGAGCGGTTCTCGCGAGCGGCAATCTCGAGGAGCCACTGCCACTGGCCAATTATCTGCTCCCGGTATGCCGGATCGGGAAAGGCCAGGCGGTACCAATCGTTGAGGCCGGGCATGTCCTCCAGGGTGTAGTTGAAGACTTCACTGAACTTGGGATTGATGTATTCCACACGCCCGTCTTTGCTGTAAATGCCGATGGGCAGCGGCGACGATTCAACGATCCGACGGAAGCGCGCCTCGCTTTCACGCAAGGCGGTTTCGGCACGCCCGGACTCGGTTGTGTGGCGTACAACGCTCAGCAGGATGCCGCCGGACAGCATCCGTACACTCACCTCCACCGGGAGAAGACCACCGTCCTGCCGGAACATCCGCCGCTTTTTTGTCACGGTCTTGCCCCGAGCGAGTTCTTCCATGGGGGTCGCCTCCCTGGAAAGGTCATCGGAAGGGAACAGGTCGGTGATGTTCATGTCGAGCAGTTCCTTGCCGGAATATCCCGCCAACTCAACCATCCGAGAGTTGACGTTGATCAGCCGGCCTTCAGGGTCGGCAATGAACATGCTGTCAGGAGCTTCCTCAAACAGAACCCGATAGAGTTCCCCGGGGTCGGATGTTTCTCAAACTGTCTCCCGCCTGTCCTGATTCTCGGTGTCCCTCATTGATATTCTCCTTCGCACAACCATCGATCTCCGAACATGTCCCAGAGATCACGCCTTCAAGCTATACAGGTTGAAGCTGAGAATCTTCATTTCCTGGAGCTTCCGTTTCTCACCGCAGAGCCCACGGAGAGCGCAGAGAATAACACGTTATCAACTCTGCGGCCTCTGTAATCTCCTCGGTAAGAGCGAAACATTTCAAACTCAATGAGTCCTAAAGTGAGCGATTTTCCAGCATGCTTGTCACTGCGGGAGGGCGTAAAGCCCTCCCCTACGAAAATGTCCTTTAACCCACATCGTAGGGGCGGGGTTTATCCCCGCCCGCATGGCAAGGCATTTTCTAAGGGCTTTCAGAGAGTGAATCGCTCAATTCAGGCTTAAATCAACAGTATTGCC
>JAAXXJ010000497.1 GCA_013334545.1 Nitrospirota bacterium
CTACAACATCACCGGCAAGACGATCATCGGTTCCAACAACTGGCACACGCCCGACCTCATCGAGCGCGCCGGGAGGCACGCCGAGGGCGCGGTGATCGTCGACGGGTTCTACCCCGAGAACCAGGAGCCCGCAATCAAGGCCGTGGTGGACGCCTACCGCTCCGCCTACCAGGACGAACCGGACATCCTTTCTGCCCAGGCCTACGACGCCGCGGCCATGGTCCTGTCCCTCCTTGAGGCGAAGAAGGACACGCCGGCGGCCATCAAGGAAGGGCTTCTGAACATGAAAGACTTCCCGGGCATCTCCGGCACCACCTCCTTCATGGGGAGCGGCGAAGCACAGAAGAAGCTCTTCCTCATCAGGATCGAGGACGGGAAGTTCACGCTCCTGACGGACTAGTGCCCTTTCTTGCCGCATTTTCCCTTGACACATCGGCCCCTTTTCCCTTAGTATCAGTCTTCATATATATATTTTCACCGCGGAGACCGCAGAGATCGCTGAGATCTATTGAAATCAAGGAACTGGAAGGCAACAACGCTTAAAGACAGTATCCCGCTTTCTAACCTTCACCATTTCACTCCTCCTGCTGCTTCTCCTCTGCGTACTCTGCGGTAAACTTGATTCTATGGACGAACTTACGACAATTCAAAAGATCGCCGTCATGGCTCTGCCGCTCATCTTCGCCATCGTGTTCCACGAGGTGGCCCACGGCTGGGTCGCGAACAGGCTGGGCGACCCCACGGCCCGTGATCTGGGCCGGCTCACGCTGAACCCCATCCCGCACATCGATCTCTTCGGCACCATCATCATGCCGTTGATGCTCTTCCTGCTGACCGACGGCAGGATGCTGTTCGGCTACGCAAAGCCCGTGCCCATCAATCCCAATAATTTCAAGGATCCGAAGAAAGGCATGGCGCTCTCGTCCATGGCCGGCCCCGGGGTGAACGTCGCCATGGCGGTCGTTTTTTCGTTCCTCCTGCGCGTGGTGATGGTGGGGCTCGAAGGGAACGTGCCGGAGCCGGTCTGGGGATGGTTCGCCACTCCGGTGACCCTCATGCTGGGCTACGGCGTCATCATCAATGTGGTGCTCGCCGTGCTGAACCTGATCCCCATACCGCCGCTCGACGGGAGCCGCATCGTGTACTGGGTCCTGCCGCCGAAGCCAGCAGCCGCGTATTACCGGATCGAGCCCTACGGTACCCTCATCCTGATGATGCTCATCATGTTCGGCGTACTCGGCAGGATCATGATGCCCATCATCCGCCCCCTGCTGGGGCTGCTCTTGGGAGATGGGGGATTCTAGAATCCGTGGCCAGAAGTCAGGGGTTTGCAGCCAGAAGAACAGAATAATTATTCTGCCATCTCCTGGCTCCTGGATTCTGACTCCTTGCGTTAAGGAACTTTCATGACCAAGAAGAAACGCGTACTCAGCGGCATGCAGCCCAGCGGGCTGCTCCATCTCGGCAACCTCATGGGCGCCCTCGACAACTGGAGGAAGCTCCAGGACGAGTACGAGTGCTACTACTTCATCGCCGACTGGCACGCCCTCACGACCCAGTACGCCGACACCTCGAAGATGCGCTCCTATGTCCACGAGATGGTCATCGACTGGCTGGCAGCCGGGCTCGATCCGGAGAAGGCGGTCCTGTTCCAGCAGTCCCAGCTCCAGGAGCACGCCGTGCTGCACGTCCTGTTCTCCATGATCACGCCGCTCCCGTGGCTCGAGCGCGTACCAACGTACAAGGAGAAGATGGAGCAGATCGACGACCGCGACCTCTACACCTACGGGTTCCTGGGCTACCCGGTGCTCCAGGCCGCCGACATCCTCATCTACCAGGCCGACTTTGTGCCCGTGGGCATCGACCAGCTGCCGCACCTGGAGCTGACCCGCGAGATCGGCCGCAGGTTCAACGCCTTCTACGGCGAC
>JAAXXJ010000187.1 GCA_013334545.1 Nitrospirota bacterium
CGAAGGTGCCGGTGTACGTGGCCGGGTTGGACCGCGGCGTCCTGCCGATGGGCGACTGGTCGATGTCGATGACCTTGTCGATGTGCTCCAGCCCCTTGATGTCGCCGTGCTTGCCGGCCCGTTCGGTGGACCGGTAGATGCGCTGGGCGAGGGCGCGGTACAGGATGTCCACGACGAGGGTGCTCTTGCCCGAACCTGAGACGCCGGTGACGCAGGTGAGCACGCCGAGCGGGAACTGCACGGTCAGTCCCTTCAGGTTGTTCTCCGAGGCGTTCACGACGCTGATGTGCTTTGCCGGAGTTCTCCGGCGCGCCGGCAGGTTGATGGTGAGCTCTCCCGAGAGGTACTTGCCGGTGAGCGAGCGGGGATTCTTCCGGACCTCCTCGGGCGTTCCCTCGGCGATGACCTCGCCGCCGTGGATGCCGGCGCCGGGTCCCATATCGATGAGCCGGTCCGCCATGCGGATGGTCTCCTCGTCGTGCTCCACGACGAGCACTGTGTTCCCCAGGTCGCGCAGCCGGACCAGGGTGTCCAGGAGCCTGCGGTTGTCGCGCTGGTGCAGGCCAATGGACGGCTCGTCGAGGATGTACAGGACACCCACGAGGGACGAGCCGATCTGGGTCGCGAGCCGGATGCGCTGGCCCTCCCCGCCCGAGAGCGTGGCCGCCCCGCGGTCCAGCGTCAGGTAGTCGAGCCCCACGTGCACCATGAACCCGAGGCGATCGCGGATCTCCTTCAGGATTCTCTTTGCGATGATGGACTCCTTCTCGGAAAGCGACAGGTCCGTGAAGAACTCGAGCGAGCGCTTCACGCTCATCTTCGTGATATCGTAGAGGGAGAGCCCCGCCACCTTGATCGCCAGCGATTCCTTGCGAAGCCGGCTCCCGCCGCAATCAGGGCAGGTCTGGTAGTTCATGTACTGCTCCAGCTCCCACTGGGTGACGTAGGAGTCGGTCTCGTCGTAGCGGCGCTTCAGACTCGGGATGATCCCCTCAAAGGATTTGCATACGCTCCGTGAGGTTGCTCTCGGGAAGAGGGCCCGTGCCCCTTCCTCGCCGGTTCCGAAGATCAGCGCCTTGAGCTGCGACGGCTTCAGCTCCCTGACCGGTACGTTCACGTCGAAACCGCAGCTTTCGGCGATGGACTGGAGCTGTTCGTAATGGTGGACCGAGGTGCGCTTGGCCCAGGGCTTGATGGCGCCTTCCCGGATGGACATGTTCTTGTTCGGGATGACGAGCTCCGGGTCGAACTCGAGCAGCCCGCCGAGGCCGTCGCAGGTCGGGCAGGCGCCCTGCGGGCTGTTAAAGGAAAAGGTGTTCGGGGCGATCTCGGGATAGCTGATGCCGTCCACGAGACAGGCGAGCTTCTCGCTGTACAGGAGGTCCTGCTTCTTATCGACCAGGTTGATCAGCACGATGCCGTCGGCCTGTTTGAGCGCCATCTCGATGCTTTCCGCGAGCCGCCGCTCGATGCCCGGCTTTACCACGATGCGGTCGATGATGATCTCGATGTCGTGCTTCTTCTTTTTGTCCATGGGAACCGGCTCGGAGAGCTCTTTGATCTCGCCGTCGACCCGCGCCCGGACATAACCTGAAGCGGCCGCCGCCATCAACTCCTTCCGGTACTCGCCCTTTCTGCCGCGCACGATGGGCGCCAGCACCTGGATGCGGGTCGCCGCGGGCAGGGCCATGACGGCGTCGGTGATCTGCTGGACGGTCTGGGCCGCGATCTCCCGTCCGCAGATATAGCAGTAGGGCTTGCCGATGCGCGCAAAGAGGAGCCGGAGGTAGTCGTAGATCTCGGTCACCGTGCCGACGGTGGAGCGGGGGTTCTTGCTCGTGGTCTTCTGCTCAATGGCGATGGCGGGGGAAAGGCCGTCAATGGAGTCCACATCCGGCTTGTCCATCTGGCCCAGGAACTGGCGGGCGTAGGCAGACAGGCTTTCGACGTAGCGGCGCTGCCCCTCGGCATAGATGGTGTCGAAGGCCAGCGACGATTTGCCCGACCCGGAAAGTCCGGTGATGACCACCAGCTTGTCCCGCGGGATCTCGAGGTCGATGTTCTTGAGATTGTGCTGACGGCAGCCTTTGAGGATGATCTTGTCCATGGATATCATACGCCCGGCGACTGGGGCGAATTGAAATTATACTCCCATAACGGCGGGGGAGTAAAGGGTTTTGTCGTTGTGCACCTTTACCCAGGCGCCCGATCCGGCGACCTGCATTGCGGAAAGGCCCGGCCGTGGCCGGTGTCGCTTCTGGTATCCGGCATCACCAAGCGGCTTGCTGAAGGAAACATCACTATGGTGTGGCAAAGGGCAAAGAAAAAGGTGTACTATGACCAAAAATTGTACCCACTATTATTGTTCTGCCGTGAGGGCGAAACCCTCCGGGGGTCAGTGCCGCAGCGCAGCGGCCGGTCATGTCAGCGCAGCATGTCGAAGGATCGATCATGAGAGCGAGCATCTTTTTCCGACTGATGATGGGGTATATTTTCCTTCTGGTCCTGGCCACGAGCGTGAGTGTGTACTCCATCGTCCAGCTTGGTCGCGTGCGCGATGTTACGCAATCCATCACGCTTGAGGACAATGTGCTTCTCGATCTGCACAAGAGCCTCTCCAATGCGTTCCTGACGGAAACGCAGAATGAAAAGAATTTCATTACGCTGCGCGACGAGGCATTCTACAATAGTTTTCTCCTGGCGTGGAGGGATTTCGAAAAGAACCTCGCGCAAACGAAGGCTGTCGCCCGTTCCCCGGAACTCACCGCTCTGATCGAACGCATCGGAGCGCTTCATATCGGCTATCAGACGCTGGTCGACGAGGAAGCAGCCTTACGCAAAACGGGTACACCCTATGTCGCCTTCCGGTATCGAATGAGGAAGGAAACCGCGGTGACCGCACTGACCGAGGCACTGCAGACCATGCGCGCCATGGTCCAGACGGCCATCATCGACAAGGTCACCAGGCTGAACGAGGCGGTCGTGCAGGCCGGCGATATCACGCTGGCGGTCACGGCCTCATCATTGGTACTGGGCATCATCATCTCTCTTCTGATCACGAGGAGCATTACCGTACCGCTGGACCACATGACCAAGAAGACCGCGGAGATCGGCAGCGGCATCTATGGACCGGCCCTTGACCTTCGGTCACCTCCCGAGATCGGCGCTTTGGCCCAGGCGTTCAATTTTATGAGCGCCCGGCTCCAGAATGTGGACAAGATGAAATCCGATTTTTATGCGCTCATGTCCCATGAGCTGCGCACGCCCCTCACTTCCATTAAGGAGGGGACGAACCTGTTCCTCGAGGGCCACGGGGGGCCGGTAACGGAGAAGCAAAAGTGGCTGCTTACGATCGTGGCCGAAGAGAGCAACCGGCTCATCGAGCTCGTGAGCTCGCTGATGGATCTGTCCAAGCTGGAAGCGGGGATGCTGGCGTATCATTTCACCAAGGCCGAGCTTCCGCCTCTGGTCACGATGGCCGCGGGCGAGGTCCTGCCTCTGGCCGAGGCAAAGAAGATCAGGATCGGGACGGATATCGATGCCGTGCCGCCGGTCACCCTTGACCCGGAGCGGATCATGCAGGTGCTCAGAAACCTTATCGGGAACGCGCTGAAGTTCACGCCGCCCGGGGGTACTGTGCGCCTAGCGGTCCGCAGCGGTGAGGGCGGCGTGGGTGTATCGGTGACCGACTCGGGACCGGGGATCCCGAAGGAGCATCAGACCGCGATTTTCGACAAATACCGGCAGGCGACGCTCGCGGGAATGAAGAAGATCCCGGGGACCGGCTTGGGCCTGGCCATCGTCAAGCACATCATTCAGGATCACGGCGGGACGGTATGGGTGGAGAGCGAAGAGGGGCAGGGAAGCACGTTCACCTTTGTACTGCCGTTCTGACGGCCCGGGGCCTTCCGGCCTGTTCACTGCGGAAAAGTCCCAGAGAGCACGATAGCCGACCAGGAGAAGGACGTAATCGGCTTACCCGAGGCGATTGAAGAAGGCGAAGCAGGTCGCCCGCGCTATCGCAGAGAAAAAAGGGAGGGGTTAAATACGTGACTGCCAAGACGCCGGGCAAAGTCCTGATCGTCGATGACGACCGAAACCTCCTCGGATTGCTGAAGATGCGGCTCGAAACGTCAGGCTATATCGTAACGACGGCGCTTCGCGAGCAGGAGGCAAAAGAGGCGGTGGCAGGGGACGTCTTCGATCTCGCCATCGTCGATCTCCAACTCGCGGAACAGGACGGTATCTCGCTCATGGAGGACCTCCACCGTGTGCTCCCCGTCATGCCCGTCATCATCCTGACGGCACACGGCAGCATCGGGAGCGCCGTCGAGGCGATGAGGCGAGGAGCTGCAACATATCTGACAAAGCCATTTGACGCCCGGGAACTGATCCTCCATATCGAGCGCGCCATGGAGAACCGCAGGCTCACCTCGGAGGTCTCCCGGCTCAAGGGGCTTCTCGCGGAGCGGTATGGATTCGAGAACATAGTCGCCCGCAGCAAGGCGATGGAACGGGTGCTCGAGGTCGTTTCCCGAATCGCCCCGACGGATTCCACGGTCTACATCCACGGAGAGAGCGGCACGGGCAAGGAGCTCATAGCGCGGGCCCTTCACCTCGCGAGCACGAGGAAGGAGAGTCCTTTCGTGGAGATCAACTGTGCGGCCCTGCCAGAGACGCTGCTGGAAAGCGAGCTGTTCGGCCATGAGAAGGGCTCTTTCACGGGCGCGGTTCGAACCTCGAAGGGTCTCTTCGCCCAGGCCCACGAAGGCACGATCTTCCTGGATGAGATCGGCGATATGCCGCTTTCGATCCAGTCAAAGTTCCTGCGGGTCCTGCAGGAGCGCCGGTTCACGCCGGTGGGCGGAGAGCGGTCTGTGGCGGTGGACGTGCGGGTCATCGTGGCAACGAACAAGGACCTGGACAAGCAGGTGGCCCAGGGTCTGTTCCGCGAGGATCTGTACTACCGCATCCATGTCATCCCCCTTGAGCTGCCGCCCCTGCGGGAGCGGAAAGAAGACATTCCCCTCCTGGTCGATCACTTCCTCCGAAAATACGGCAAGCAGATGAACAAGGACGTGAAGCGGTTGACGCCCAAGGCCATGCAGCGGCTTATGCTCCATGACTGGCCCGGCAACGTCCGGGAGCTGGAGAATACGATCGAGTATGCCATGGCCATGACGCGCGACGACGTCATCAGGGAGGACGGGGTCCTCCCAGCCAAGGCAGGCCTGTCCGATGGACCCCTCAAGCCCCTCAAGGAGGCGAAGGATGCCTTCGAAAAGGAATATCTCATCAATGTCCTGAAGGTCACCAGGGGGAACGTGAGCAGCGCCGCGGAGCTTGCCGGAAAGTACCGCGCTGATTTTTATAACCTCCTGAAGAAGTACGAGCTGAATCCCGGCGATTTCAAGAAAGAGACGGCCTCGCCGAAATAAAGAACCCCCGATCTGGTTCAGAGGATTACTCCTCGATACCGGGTCATCAGGTCGATACGGAGGAATGAAGCGGCATTTTGCAGGATTGCCAGCTCACTTTTCTGCAGGAAATATCATACAGCATTCAACCTGCCGACTATTCAATCATTATCCATTTCCTTGCCGGCCTGACCTGTTTTACTGTAGGGAAAACCAGACAATACGTGCTCTTCATCCTGTCACCTTGCAGCACCTCATCGAAATTATTACCTCGTATAATCAACTGGTTGAACGAAACCATCCTGTTATGGCATGGGGTTTGCTGTATATCCCCTGAGTTAAGCGGGATGCTTCGGTCCAGGCCGCTTGCAGAAGAGAAAAAAGAACGAGGAGATATTTGCCATGAGTCTGGCCTTTTTCCCGAGCACGGAGAACATGATGAAGGAGATCCAGCAGTGGGTCGCGCTGCGCAAGGTGGAAATGCTGCAGAGCCTCTGCAACTGCTGCACGTACAAACAGTTCGATTACACCATGTCGCGCGATTGCCGCTCCTGTAACGTGCAGGCGGGGATCCGCAAACTCGTTCGCGAGGAGAAACGGAAGCCGGCGGAAGGCGATGAACTGCTCGGTGTCTGTTGATCCCTGCTCCGTTCGCAGTCGCGGGCCAGAGATCCCATCTGTTGCATCAAGGAGAAACCCATGAGACTGCCGATAAAACAACGAACATTACCGCTATTAACCTGGACGGGGGTCCTGCTCATCTTGTCGATCGTGCTGGCTGGCGAATCGCCCGCCTCCGGTCCTTCCGGACCTGCCGCATCGTTGCC
>JAAXXJ010000498.1 GCA_013334545.1 Nitrospirota bacterium
CCCGGATCGTGGGCATCAACAACCGGGACCTCGCTCGCTTTACGGTCAGCCTGCAGACGACATTCGACCTCTTACGGGATATCCCGGACGATCGCATCGTGGTGAGCGAAAGCGGCATACAGAGCAGGGACGATGTGGTGAGGCTCGAGAAGGCCGGCGTGGATGCGGTCCTCGTGGGCGAGAGCCTGATGCGGGAGAAGGATGTGGGGAAAAAGGTCAAGGAGCTGCTGGGAAAATCCTGATAAGTTCAAATGAGCAAAGAGAAAAATCTTTGACACGGATGACGGCAGATTTGAAAACGGAAGTGGCATGATCAGGCATCTGCTTTATCATGGTTCTTCAGGGATTTCATCCGTGTAAATCCGTGTCAAGAATCCTGTCGTGCCCCTCTGGTGGAGAATACGGCTATGGTAAAGATCAAGATCTGCGGCATCACCAACATCGACGATGCGATGGCTTCCGTGGAGCTCGGCGCCGACGCGCTGGGGTTCAACTTCTACAAGAAGAGCCCCCGTTTCATCGAGCCTGAGAAAGCGGCGGAGATCATCGCCCAGCTCCCGCCCTTCGTCGTGCCGATCGCCATTTTTGTGAACGAGCGGGAGGAAAAGATCCTGGAGATGCTGAAAGCATCCTGCATCCACGGCGTCCAGTTCCATGGCGACGAGACGCCGGAGTTCTGCCAGCGGTTCGGCAATCATGTCATCAAGGCGTTCCAGGTGAAGGACAAGGAGAGCCTGAAGCACATGTCCCACTACCGGGTGAGCGCCTACCTCCTGGACAGCTACCGGGAGGGGCTCCGGGGCGGCACGGGAGAGACCTTCGACTGGCATCTGGCCGTCGTGGCCAAGACCTTCGGCAGGATCATCCTGGCCGGCGGCCTGAATCCGGACAACGTCGCAGAGGCCGTGAAGCTCGTCCAGCCCTACGGCGTTGATGTGGCGGGCGGCGTTGAACGGGACAAAGGGATCAAGGACCATGCGAAGCTCAGGAAGTTCATCACCGAGGTCCGGAAGGCGTCGCGTCCATGACCATGCCCGATAAGAAAGGCCACTTCGGCGTCTACGGCGGGAAATTCGCCCCGGAGACGCTCATGCCCGCGCTTGCGGAGCTTGAGACTGCGTATCGTGCGGCAAGAAAGGACAAGGAATTCCAGGCCGAGCTCGACTACTATTTCAAGGAGTTCATCGGCAGGCCCACGCCGCTCTACTACGCGGAGCGGCTGACCAGGCATCTGGGGGGCGCGAAGATCTATCTGAAGCGCGAGGACCTCTGCCACACGGGTGCGCACAAGATCAACAATTCCCTGGCGCAGGTGCTGCTCGCCAGGCGCATGGGAAAGAAGCGTGTCATCGCCGAGACCGGCGCGGGCCAGCACGGGGTGGCGACCGCCACGGCCGCGGCCATGTTCGGCCTCGACTGCGAGGTCTACATGGGGACCGACGACGTGGCGCGCCAGTCCCTGAATGTGTTCCGCATGAAGCTCCTCGGGACGACGGTGCGGCCCGTGGACAGCGGCAGCAGGACCCTGAAGGACGCGATCAACGAGGCCATGCGCGACTGGATCACGAACGTGGGGAGCACGCACTATGTGCTCGGCACGGTATACGGGCCTCATCCGTTCCCCGTGATGGTGAGGGATTTCCAGTCCGTCATCGGACGTGAGGCGAAGAAGCAGATCCTGAAGAGGGAAGGCAGGGCCCCGGATGCGCTCGTGGCCTGTGTGGGCGGCGGTTCGAACGCTATGGGCCTGTTCTATGAGTTCCTCGACGACAAGGCGGTAAAGATGTATGGCGTCGAGGCGGGAGGCCTCGGCATCGAACGGGGCAAGCACGCGGCACGGTTCGCCGGAGGCTCCCTCGGCGTGCTGCAGGGCTGCAAGACCTTCGTGCTCCAGGACGACGACGGCCAGATCGAGAT
>JAAXXJ010000499.1 GCA_013334545.1 Nitrospirota bacterium
TGATATGAACGTGCAGGCGGTCAAAGATACGGTTCTGAGGTACAATCAACTTCTTGCCGAGGCATACGCTAGCATGAATATGAACCCCCTTCGGGAAGTGGCTACAGCTGATCAGGCAGCAAAGGAATACCGCCATATGGCGGCCTTAGGCGAAGCGAAGATCCGGATGGAGTCCACGTTAAAGAGCATTGAGTTCACCGGGATCACCTTTCCCGGCCGTGATGAGGCGGCAGTGTTCACCAGAGAGGTATGGGACTACACGCACATCGATACAGGGACTCGTGCACCGGTTAAAGCACAAAAGAACGTTTCCTACTCACTGAAATACACACTGAAAAAAGAACAGGTACGATGGTACGTTGCGTCCGTTGAGGTTGTCGACGAGAAATAATCGAAAGGCATCGTGAAGGGGAAGGGAAAACGACGGGAAATGAGCGCTGCGAGCACTGTGTAACGATGTCTCCCTCCGGGAACACCTAGTGGCTGCCATGCACGATCTTGTGGCCAGACTTCTTTCAATAGCGTGAGATTCAGATCAAAGAAAAAGGGATGATGGTCCGGCCATCATCCCCCGGGAACATCCTATCCCTGCCGTTATTTCTTCTTCAGCGGCTCGTAGGTGCAGAACGGCTCGGCCGCGAGGTAGTCGCCCGAGATAGCAAAGGCACGGGCCCGGCAGCCGCCGCATACCCGGCGGTACTCGCAGATGCCACACTTGCCGTGGTAGTGGTCAAGGTCGCGCATCTCCAGAAAGAGCTTCGAGGTCTGCCAGATCTTCGAGAAGGGCTCCTTCTTGATGTCGCCCGCCTCTTCCTCAAGGAAGCCGCAGATCTGCACCTTGCCCACGTGGGACACGAAGGCGAAGCTCTGGCCGCCCATGCAGCCCTTGGTCATGGCATCGAAGCCGTGGGACTCGGGCGTGACGGTCTTCCCCTTCTCCTTCTCGCCCTGGCGGAAGATGCGGTAGTAATGGGGCGCGCAGGTGGGCTTGAACTGGATCGGCACCTTGTCCCTCATTTCATAGAACCACTTGAGCGTGCTCTCGTACTCCGCCGGTGGGATCTCCTGGTCGATCAGCTCCTTGCCCCTCCCGGTGGGCACCAGCAGGAACGGGTGGTAGGCCACAGCGCCGAGCTTGATGACCATGTCGAGGAGCGCCGGGAGGTCCTTCACGTTGTGCTTCGTGATAGTCGTGTTGACCTGGAACTCCATGCCGACCTTTTTAAAGTTCTCGATGGCCTTCATCACGCTCTCGAAGGCCCCTTCTACGCGCCGGAAGTTGTTGTGTTGCACCGCGGTAAGACCGTCGATGGACAGCGACACGCGCATGATGCCCGAATCCTTCATCTTCTGCGCCAGCTCTTCGGTGACCAGCAGACCGCAGGGCGCCATGACCATGCGCAGGCCCAGCTTGGTGCCGTGCTTGGCGATGTCGTATATGTCGGCGCGCATCATGGGCTCGCCGCCCGTCAGGATGATAATGGGATCACTGAAGGACTTGACGTCCTCGAGGAACTTGTAGGCGTCCTCGGTGGAGAGCTCGCCCGGGTACGGGCCGTACCGCGCCGCGGCGCGGCAGTGAACGCAGTTCAGGACGCAGCTCCGGGTCACCTCCCAGGCGATGAGCCGGGGAAGGTATTTCTTCTCGCCGCCCGGCTGGCCGCCGGGATGCCCGTGGCCGTGGGGCGATTTGGATGCGTGGGGATGTGACATGGGGTCTCCTAAAACCTGTTGAATTGAAAATTGGAAAGTTGATGCAAGAGGCAAGCAAATGTGCTACTTGCTATTTACAATTTGCACTTTGCAACACCATCATTCTCAAACATATTAACGAATCAACCTCAATTAGTAAAGGCCAAATTCAGGCAGAACCGGCCCCGTTTTGGCGCTACGCTGCGCGAAACAACCCCGTG
>JAAXXJ010000500.1 GCA_013334545.1 Nitrospirota bacterium
GGGCAGAGGGCGGGGGACAGGGACAGGAAAACCTCATCCTGTTGGCCATTGCTCAATCACCGTTCCCTTATCATCGTATTTGCATGCCGACATAAAAGCATCATGGTAGAAGGTGAACCAAGCGCTCTTGCCCACACCGTACTTGATCCACTGCTCTTTCTGAGCAATGGCATCCAAGGGATAGTTGTCGTACGCCATGACCCAGAGGGGATTTGCGTGGGCGTGGGTCGGCAGGAGGTCGGCCAGGTGGAGCGCCATCTCGCCTTGTGACGCAAGCTTCACGATCTGGTGGCCGTTGTTGTGCCCGCCCGTGTGGACGACCGAGATACCCGGAAGCACCTCCCGCTTTCCCTCGAACAGCTCGAGGTTCGCGCTTTTCCGCATCAACTCGTTGTTGATCGGCCAGTAGGTGTTGATGCTCCGAATGTTCGGATTCAGGACATCCTCCCATTCCTTCTTCTGGAGGATATGCTTCGCCTTCGGGAAGGTAAGGCCGAGTTCTCCGTTGTCCTCCTGGATGATGACGCCCCCGGCATGGTCAAAGTCGTAATGGGTCAGGATGACGCAATCGATATCATCGCGGCCGATGCCGAGCTGCTCGAGCTCTGCGACGATCGACCAATCCTCCTTGATCCGGAAGATCTTTTTCTGTTTGTCCGTGACCTTGTTTCCGAGTCCCGATTCGATGAGGACGAGCGCGTTCGGCGTCCTGACCAGGATGGGCCATGCGGTCAGCGGAATGTAGTTGTCCTCTGTCGGGGGATATTTCTTCTCCCACAGGACCCGGGGCACGACGCCGAACATGGCGCCGCCGTCCAGCTCGAACCTGCCGCCGTTCAGCCAGGTCAACTCGAAGTCGCCGATGCGAAATCCTGCTTGCATGTTGTTCTCCTAAAAAATGCGGCCCGAAGGCCGCATCCTGGATCATGGAACGTTGATAACGAAAGAAGGCAGTTCGTTCCGCAAACAAGATCCCTTACATGCTGTTCCCGTCATCCTGGTGTTATCCCTTCGATATCCGACGGCTTCTGCCCATACCCGGCCTTTTTCAGCGCCTCCTCGATCTCGCCCAGGGTCGTGGGGTCGTCGATGGTGGAAGGCATGGCATAGGACTCGCCATCTGCGATCTTGCGCATGGTGCCCCGCAGGATCTTGCCGGATCGGGTCTTCGGAAGCCGCTTCACCACGCAGGTCTCCTTGTACGACGCGATGGCGCCGATGGTGTTCCGGATCATGGAGGACAGCTCCTTGCGGATCTCCTCCTCGCTCGTGTTGACGCCCGCTTTCAGCACGCAGAGGCCGATCGGCACCTGCCCCTTCAAGCCGTCGTGCACGCCGATGACCGCGCACTCGGCCACGTCCTTGTGCGTGGACACGACCTCTTCCATCTCGCCCGTGGACAGACGATGGCCTGCCACGTTGATCACGTCGTCAACGCGGCCCATGATGAACACGTATCCGTCCTCGTCGACGTATCCGCCGTCGCTGGTGAAATAGTATCCGGGGTAGACCTTGAGGTAGGACTCGAGGAAGCGGTTGTCCGCCTCCCACAGCGTGGGGAGCGTTCCCGGAGGCAGGGGAAGCTTCACGGTCACCAGGCCGGTCGCGTTCGGACCCGCCTGCTTCCCGTTCGTGTCGAGGATCTGGACATCGAATCCCGGCACGGGCTTGGTGGATGAGCCCGGCTTGATCGGGAACGGCTCGATGCCCATGCAGTTCGCGGTGATGGGCCAGCCCGTCTCGGTCTGCCACCAGTGGTCAATGACCGGCTTCTTGAGCAGCGTGTGCGCCCAGTGGTACGTATCGGGATCGAGTCGTTCACCGGCGAGGAAGAGATACGTGAATCTTGCCAGGTCGTACTTTTTCAGGAATTCGCCGTTCGGGTCCTCTTTCTTGATGGCGCGGAATGC
>JAAXXJ010000188.1:0-5196 GCA_013334545.1 Nitrospirota bacterium
CGCGTCAGCCTTGCCTGCGTACGTGAGCGCCCTGGCATCATCAAGCCGCTTGACGGCCATTTTCACCGTCTGGAACCCGTACTGGTTTTCAAGGGCCGTGAGCTCCTCGACCTGCTTCACTGAATCGGGCTCCAGCTCGTTGTAGACCACGGCCAGCTTGGTGAAGCTGGTGAGCTTCTTGGCATATTTGAGCAGGCTCGCGATCGGGACCTTGGAGCTGATGCCGGTCACGTTGCGTGCGGAAACACCAATGCCAGCGGGATCATAGACCCCGGCGTAGATGATGGGGATGGATTTCGTTTCCCGGATGGCCAGGGCAGCGGGCGCACCGCCGTAGGTCACCAGGACATTCACGTCGGCAACGACCAGTTTCCGGACGGCATTGGTCCACGAAAGCGGGTCGGGCGCGGGCATCTGGAGCAGCGTGTCCACCTTGCGGCGGTCGAAGCCCTCCTTGATCATGCCGTTGGCAAAGGCCCGATGAAGCTCCTGGTAGTAGCCGATGTTCCCTGCCATCACCACGCCGATGGTCTTATCGCCCGCTCCCGCGGGCGCCGCGCAGATAAGCAATGCAGCACAGATCAGCCAGGTTATCGTTCTCATGCGCCCTCCGCTACCATTTCCACGACAGAGTGGCAAGAATGGTCTGGTTCGTGCCGTCCTGCGTATCGTCAAGCTTGTCGTCGATCCTCCGGATCTGGTACCGGAGATCGTAGCCCAGGTTCTTCGAGACCCAGATCTCGAGGTCGGCGCCCGCGATCGTATCGACCGTCTTGATGGTCGTGAGATCGGCGATCCCGTTGCTCCCGGTGACCACGCCGGAGCTCTGCCAGGAGCCTCGCGACCAGCTCTTGGACACGTCGGCCGTGAAGATCATGGCATCGGCTAGTGCATGGCTCAGCGTGAGTGCGGCCACATGCGCCGTGTCGGCATAGGGAACGCCGGTCTCGGCCGTTTTGGCGCTGGAAGGGTCGGTGTAGGCGATGGGGCCGGTGTGCTTGTTCTGGAAGAACGAGTAGCTCGGCGTGACCGATGTCGTCTTTCCGACCAGGAAGGTGAAGGAGCCGAGGAGCCGGTCGCGCTCGTTCGTCCACTTGTCGGTGAACGGAGCATTGAGCACGCTTCGCTCCTCGCGCACAGTGGCGCCGGACAGCAGCATATTGAACCACGGCTTGGGCGTCCAGGTAGCTGTCAGGCGGGCCTGGTCGGAGTTCTCCGGATAGGTGTTGTCCACGCTGTTCGCGGGCACGTTGGCGCTCTGATGGCTGATGTCGCCGCGCAGGATGATCCTGCTCGACAAGCGGTAGGTCGCGCCTAGACGGGCCATCGTCCGATCGACCTTTTCGTCCAGCTGCCACATCGTCGGGTCTATGTCGCGCTTAAGGTTCTCGTAGCCCAGCTCTGCCCGCAGGGTGAGGTCCTTGGTGGCGCGGTACCGGACCATGCCGGTCATGATGTCCTTCTGATAACTGATGGCGTTCCGGACCGGGTAGCTCGTCGAGACGGGCAGCCCCGCCGTGGTCACAGTATCCGTCACAGCGCTCGGGTTGTTCGCATCCACTTCGTAGTGGCGGTACTTGACGGCCACCGTGACGTCCTTCGTCGGGATCCAGCTGAGGTCGCCGGCGGTGTTCGTGAAGTCGGTTTTGGCTCCACTGTCATTGTTCTTCCGGTCGCCTGTGGAGTACGTGACAGCAGCGGAGATCCTGCCCGTGTGGGAGGTGTGGACCTTGAGCGTGTCGGTCGAGGACTCGATGTCAGGCACCAGGTTGTGCGTGTAGGTAGTCGCGCCTCCTGTGTCGGTCAGGGACTTGTCCCGGGTATCTTTGAACTTCTGTGCGTCATGGCTGTACTCCGCCTCCACCCACTGGATGTGGCTGTTGATGGTGACCTTCGCCCCCTCTGTCTCATAATCGATATTGCGGCTGCGGGACATCTTGTCGCCGGCAGTGAAGGAGTTCATGAACCGCTGCTGGATGGTGCCGTGCTTCTCCTGGCTCCGTGCCTCCAGATAGATATGGAACGGGAAGTCCGGCGCCTTGAAACGGATCTGTGCACGGTTCATGGCGTTCGAGGCTCCGTACACGTCCCCGGGGTTCTGGTCTGTTACGGTCGCGCCGAGCGTCCCGGTCGTGCTCTGGCCGATGGAAAAATGGTCCAGGTTATGGAACATCGACCGGGACACCATGTTCAGCATGATGATGTCCTTGTAGGAGTAGTCGAACTCCGCGAAGTAATCCTTGCTGTTTAGGATGTAGGTCTCGAGCCGCATGCGGATCGGCAGCGGGTCGTACTCGATGACCGCCGAGCCGGCCGCGGACGGATGCTGGTATTCATATTCTCCCGCCTGAGGGTTGCCGCTCGTCATGTTCCAGCGATATCCCAGCCTGACGTCCCCGTCAAAGGGCGTGCCGAGCTGGTACAGCCCTCCGGTAGGCGTCTTTTCCTGAGCCCAGAGCGGCGGCGCCAGGAGCACTATCAATGCGATCAGGTATATGATCTTTATCATGTCAGCCTCCTATCGGACGAACGTGCCCTTGCCGCTGGGCGAGGGGATCTGCGGGGGAAGATCGGTGCCGTGTATCTGCGAATGGCAGTCGGTGCACCGGGTATAGACGTTCTGCTTGGACTGTGCCGTAGTGGAGCCGGAGAGCGGATGTGTCGGATGACACTGCAGGCAGAGGTACGGTTCCCGCAACGACAGCAGGTTATTGTTCACGGACCCGTGGGGCGTATGGCAGGCCCGGCAGTCCTCGGTCAAGTCGGCGTGCTCATAGAGGAACGGGCCCTGTTTCTCGGTATGGCACTGGGTGCAGGTCTCCTTCACCGTGTCCTTGCGGAGGTTCCGGCCCGACATGCCGCCGTGAGCGTCGTGGCAGTCCGTGCAGAAGATCTTCTTCTCCGGCACCGGATGGTGGTTCGGGAGCCGGAAGTTCGCCTGTACATCTGGGTGGCACTTGTAGCACAGCTCCGTCATCTCCCGGGGCTTCACCTTGAGGTTGTGGCCCGCGTGGATGTTGTGGCAGTCGGAGCAGGACACGTCGGACATGTTGTGCGAGCTCGCGTTCCAGTTGTGCAGGTTGAAGGTCGCGTTCGCCGTGTGGCACTTGAGGCAGATGAGCGATTTGGCCTGCGCCGGGATCTTCTTCATGTCCACCAGCGTCCGGTAGTCGCAAGCCGTCTGCTTCCCGGCCTTCGCGTCCTTGGCCACCTTCTCGGGCGTGAGACCCTCGATGGCCAGGCTCCCCGGCCCGTGGCAGGACTCGCAGTTCACGATGGGCATGCCCGATTCGCGCGACAGCTGGGCGCCCATGGTGGACAGGTCGAAGTCGCGCCGCCGCGTGTCGTGGAAGTGGCAGGCCTTGAGGCAGTTGTCCGTTCCCACGTAGTCCGCGTCGAGGCGTCCGGCGATCATCTTCTCGTATTCCTTGTTCAGGTAGATCGGCTTCGTCTCCTTGAGCGTCGCGCACCCAGCGACAACAAAGAAGGAGCCGAGGATCCCGAGCAGAATCCATTTCCTCATTTTCAGCATGCGTTCCATGATAGGTGAATCCTCCTTTAGCTGGTCTGGGTTACGGACGTTCCGCGGCGATTCCGAGCACACCGCTCGGCAGCAGATATTTCATGGCGCCGGCCTTCCAGACGGGGGCGGCGCCGTCGATAACAACAAGGTCTCTCAGTGTAGTGCCGACGGAGAAGTTCAGCAGATTGTCATCCGCCCAATCGATGGAGTCATACAGCAGCCGTTTCGAGTAGATCCGGTTGTGCACGTATCCGCCCGGATCATGTTCCAGCAGGTTCAGATTGAACGCCGCGCCCAGGTTGTACCGGCCCGTCGTGTTCCCCGTTGTGTCGAGGTCAGTGACCGCTGCTGGCACGATGCCCTTGCCGGCCTGCGTCAGCCATCCTGCGGTGGCGCCGGACCTCCCCTGGATAATGGTGAACTCGGCGTTCGTAACCGGCGCACCTTCATAGGGTTCCCGAAGCGTCAGCGTGTCAGTGGTGGCGGCCTCGATCCGGTAGTAGATGCCGTCCGCGTTCACCTTGAAGTAGTCGGCAGCGGTGTTCGTGACCGTTGCTCCTGTGGCGAGAAAAGATGACCACCCGGGATTCGCTCCTGCGGCTGCCGTGACAGTGTAGCTACCACTAGAAATCAACGCCTTGGTCGTCGAGGTGCTTGCCGTCCTGAGCTTGAAGAAATAGGGATTTGACGGCCGGAAATAGAATCCCCGCTTGTCGAGCACATAGATCGCCGCCTCGACGGCCTCGTGGTACTCCTCCTTCCGCTCGTTGATCAGGTCCTCGAGCCCTCCGGCGCCCGACACGGTGTGGCAATAGATGCACACCTGGCTCGCGATGCCGTCGATGTGTCCCGGCGACGTCGTGCTTCGCGTCACGGGCATAAAGAGGTGGTTGCCGCTCTTGCCTGGACGCGACATGTGACATCCGACGCAGGGACCATTCGAGCCGCTGTTCGGCACTGCTGAGGAGCCGATGTCGGCATGGCGATAGGAGGGGCTGTTCTCATAGGACCTGCCCTCGAACTCGAAACCGGTCGCCGTAAAGACCGTGCCGCCGGCGGTCAGGTAGTGGGAGTTGATGAATCCCCGGATGCCAAAGTCGAAGAACGAGTTCGTCCCCGCCGTCTTCAGCGCAATATTTACCCGAGTGGGGTCGTTCAGACCTTTGATCGTATCCCCGCTTTCACGCCCCGTGTGGCATGCCATACAGACATTCGAACCCTTGACATCAGGATATACATAGGAGGCAAGGGAGTAGGGTTTGCCGCCGGCGAGCACCGGAATCGGGAAATCATAGATCGCCGTGATCGCGCCGGGATTGCGCAGTGTGCCCTTGTTGTCCGTGTGGCATCCGTTGCATTTGAGCATTTCGGGCTTGAAGCTTGCGACCGGGGAGGACTGAAGGAGGGTGACCAAACCGCGTTGGATATCGACCGCGAGTTGCGTATTGCCGGCGCGAAGCGTATCGGTGTATGTTGAGAAGCCGGTCGTTGTATGGCACCGCTGGCAGGCCCGGTAGCTAGCAGCATTCCCCCAGTTGTAGTGGACCCAGGCGCCGCTGAAGTACCCGAGCGGGTCCTGGGTATCCGGAAATTCGTCGTTATTCACATATTTGTCCGCATGAGCCGATAGGGCCCACTCGCGGTTGATGTCCGCCGTCTTGTGAGGATTGTGG
>JAAXXJ010000188.1:5206-6165 GCA_013334545.1 Nitrospirota bacterium
TAAAATCGCCAAACGTGGCAAAGTGGGTGTCCGTGATGACATATTCACTGCCTGTCGGAGTCGGAACAGATGTCAAATGAGTGGGCGTCGCTGCCGTGTTTAGGGGGTCGTTTGGATCCAGCAGCTCATGGCATCCCGTGCAGGTCCTGAACTGCGCCGATGCCTGAAGCGATGAGGTAGTGCCAATGACCATGGCCGTTGTGGTCGCAAGCCCGATAGGTCCGGCTCCGCCCTGGTCCACATGCATCTGCCCGCCGCTGTGGCAGGACTCGCAGCTGACCACGGGCCGGGCAATATTGCCCGTGTAGTTGTCGGTGAAGAAGTTGCCTGCGCCGTCCCCGTTTGAGTCGTGGCAATTCTTGGTGCAGCCGGCAATCTGCCCGAGTGTGGGATTCCCTGCGCTGTAAAGGTTCCCGAGGGGCTCCACATTCGCGTGCTTTGTCAGCATCCAGTCCGAGGTCTGTGACGTGTGACAGGACGTGCAGGTCTTGAGACCTACCGTCGGCGTTCCCACAGTGACGACGCTGCTCACGGTCTGAACCGCAACACCGGTCGGTTGGTCCGTGCCGCAGGCGCTGAGCAGTGCGCCCAGCACCAGGACAACCACCAGCATGGATCCCCATAATCCCTTCCCACACACATTCATGACTTACCTCCCGTCTCCTTGATTTCAGTTCTCCTGTTCATGGCTTGCCATAAATCTAAAAATTATGGTAACCACTATTTATTGTAGCCTAAAAAATTGCTTTTGTCACTACTTTTTTTGTTACGTACCAATTGCTTTTTCCATATCCAGCAGGATATACAGCTGGTCGTCCTTTCGGGCGATCCCTTTCAGGAGCTCCGCGCCGGCGCCCTGCGCCACGGTCTCGGGCGCTGGCCGGACCGTAGAAGACAAGAACCGCACCACCCCCCTGACCCGGTCGACGAACAGCCCCACCTGGTCATCCTGACCCAGG
>JAAXXJ010000003.1 GCA_013334545.1 Nitrospirota bacterium
AAAGGATATAGTAGATATCTCCGTTTGCTTTAAGATAGTTCCGCACATCCTCCGGCGGGACCTTGATGCCCTTCACCAACACCTCTTTTTTCGCAGTCACCCCCTCGCCGAACATGTCTTCGGTCAATTTCGTCTTCATGGTGATACCGCGGTCCGGCAGGGCATGGCTGACGAACGTGCCTTTGCCCTGCTGTTTCCTGAGATAGCCGTTCCTCACCAGTTCAGCGATCGCCGTCCTCACCGGCGCCTTGCTCACGTCATGGGCCTTGCAGAGCTCGTCCTCCGTCGGTATCTGGGACCCGGAGGGCCACTCACCCGTCTCGATCTTTTCCTTGATGATCGAGTACATCTGGACATAGAGTTTTTGCTGGCTCTCTCTATCTATGGTCTTTTCTGTCAACATGATTTCATTTCTTTATATTGTTATAATCTTTTTTTATGGTTAAAAAATTCGGGGCTTATGCCATAAGTCCCGAAAATTGCTTTATCTTCAAGATCGCAAGTAGGCTACATTATGATGCCTTCTTGGCAGCTCTCATGTCCGTGGTAACCGGTATTGTCGCTGCCTCTTCTTCATGCGCCTGGCCTGAAATCTTGCGCGCCTCATCATACTCCCCAGCTTCCGCGAAGGTAACCGCTACCATAATGTTTTCAAAGGCCTTGATGAGTTTTTGCATAATATCCTCCATCTTACTTACGCAATTTATATTTCAATGTTCATGCCATTACGCAACATATTGAAAAAATTAATTAAATAAATAATAAATTAATTTTGGTGCAATCAAATATTGCATGCTACAAAGAAAAATAAGGGATTTATCAGGTGTGTCAGCGCAATGAAATGTTGCGATTGGACGAGTTACATGGTGATCTTATGCTGCTTGATCTTTCTCTGGAGCTGCTGACGGTAGATGCCGAGGATGGTCGCTGCGCGCGAAATATTGCCGTTCGATTCGAGAAGGGCTGCGGTGATCGTTTCTTTTTCCACGGTCGTGAGCGCGTCCTTCAAGAGCTGTGCGGCTGCCCGGTGCTGCCTGGCAGGCGCCTGCGCCTGGCGGATGTCCGGAGGCAGGTCCGCGGGAAGGATCTCGGACGTATTGGCGAAGGAAATGGAGCGTTCGATGATGTTCTCAAGCTCACGCACATTGCCGGGATACGAATGCTCCAGGAGGAGACTAAGGGCCTCGCCGCTGATGCACTTGATCAGGACGTCCTTCCGCTTCGTCGCGTGCTTCTGGACGAAGTGTTTCGCGAGCAGCGCCACGTCCTCCATCCGGTCGCGCAGCGGAGGAAGGTGAATGTTGATCACGTTCAACCGGTAGAACAGGTCCTCGCGGAACATACCGCGCTGGCACGCTGTCTTGAGGTCCCGGCTGGTGGCGGTGATGAACCGCAGGTCCACGCGGATCTGGCGCATGCCGCCGATCCTCATGATCTCGCCCTCCTGCAGGACGCGCAGGACCTTGGTCTGGAACAGGGGGGAAACGTCGCCAATCTCATCAAAGAACACCGTGCCGCCGAGCGCCTGCTCCAGGAGCCCCTTCTTCGTGTACTGCGCGCCCGTGAACGAACCTTTTTCGAAGCCGAAGAGCTCAGACTCAAGGAGCGTGTCCGGAATGGCGGTGCAGTTGATGGTCATGAAGGACTTTTCGCTGCGGGGGCTCCATCGGTGGATGGCACGGGCTATGAGCTCCTTGCCGGTGCCGCTCTCACCGGTGATAAGCACATTGCTTTCGCTGGCCGCGGCCTTCTTGATGAGCCCGAACACCTCCTGCATCGGAGCGCTGTTGCCAATGATCTCGTCGAAGCCGTACTTGTGGCTCAGGATCTTCTTCTGGTGCCTGCCGACGACCTCACTGATCACCTCGGCGGTCAGGGGCTTTTCCAGGTAATCACCGGCGCCCAGTTTCAGGGCCTCGACGGCCTTATGGAGATCGGGGCGGGAAAAGGCAATGACCGGCATGCTATGGCGCGCGTCCAGGAGCCGCTCCTGCCAGTTGTCGGTATCAAGGTCAAGGAACGCAATGTCGTAATGGTCCGATGCCTCGTCCGCACCCTGGGGCGCAGCACTCGCTTGTTTCATGTCCCGGGTGTCAGGTGTAAATCCCGTGGACCTGAACAGGGAGGCGATGCCCTTTGCTTCATCGGATATGATAAGGATGTTTAACATTAACGCCAAAACTCAAATCTCATATCATCAATACGGTCCGATCATCAAACCCTCGTAGCCAACCTTGTTACGACCTACACATTGTCGCTTGGTGCCCTTTTTAATCATGAGGTCTTTGAGATTTGATCTTTGGAATCTTGTGCTTTCCCTTACTTTTTCTTCGCGACCAGCACTGCGCACGATGAGAGGACGATTACCCGCTCGGCCACGCTGCCCATCAACAGACGGTCCAGGCCCGTTCGGCCGTGGCTCCCCACGACCACCAGGTCGGCGGCCTTGTCCTTCGCAATCTCCATGATGGCATCGGCTGGTTTGCCGCTCATGACAAAAGCCTGCGCGTCAACGCCGGCCTTCTGTGCTGCCTCCTTCACTGTCCTGGCGTTCCTCTCCGCGATCTGCATCTCCTGATCAGCGAGCTTCTCCCGCTGGATCGTAGCGAAGTCGATGTCCGTGGGCATGGCAATGTCCGCCGGCACGACAGCAATGACCGTTAATTTCGCATTGTTGCGCTTCGCTATGCCGACGGCTTCCGATGCAGCTGCAGCCGAATGCGGCGATCCATCCGTGGCGACCACGATGCTCTTGAATCCCACCTGCGCGTTCCGGGGCACGACGAGGACGCTGCAGGGCGCGTGGCCGATGGTCCACGACGTCGTGCTGCCCATCACGAGCCGCCGGAAGCCCTTCCTCCCGCGCCGGCCCATGATGATCATCGTACTTTTTTGCGCCGCTGCTTCGTCGACGATGTACTTGTACGAATCCTCGCCCTCATGGACCGCGATCTCGCAGGCAACACCCTCCTGCTTCGCCCGCTCCTGCACATTATTCAGGTGGCTGCGGACCTCCTTTTCCATCTTCTCCAGGACCTGTGGCGCCGTGGATTCGAATTCGGGATTCGTTTCGATCACCGAGATGGCCGTCAACTTGCTCCCACACTGTTTCGCAATCCTGATCGCCTCGCGGATGGCCCCTTCACTGAACTCGGAGCTTTCTGTCGCGAGCAATAATCGTTCGGTGTTCACTATCGGGCATATGTCGGTCATACCATTTCCTCCTCGTTCTTATCATTATTCTTTATAAGTATTGCATAAAACCCTCAAGCAACAAAATGTGGCGTCCGTCTATCGTGATGCATCATTCAGATAATAATATGAATTTCGAAATAAGTCAACGTGCAGGCTGGTCACGATCAGGAGCAGTCTGTCAGAAATCGAGCAAAAGGACGAACTATGCCGGGTGCTTGATCAAATTGGGACTAAGATTATGAATGGAGGAGGAAGAATGGTGGTCCCAACGGGAATCGAACCCGTGTCTCCGGCGTGAGAGGCCAGCGTCCTAGGCCGCTAGACGATGGGACCGTGAAGAGAGTTACTATTGATACGTTATGAGATGTAAGTTACCAGGCACAGAGACAGCATGACTTTTCCGGCTTGATCACTTAATACCTGCTGAACTCATAACTATGAACTGATCATGGTTGGGGGAGGAGGATTCGAACCCCCGTAAACAGGTTCAGAGCCTGTCGTCCTACCACTGGACGATCCCCCAGGCAACAGGGACACAATATATCCAAAACGCATTTGAGTGTCAAGCGGAAAAAAGAGTAAAATTGCGGGTTTGTGCCATACTCCCGGCAGAGTGAGAGCTCTACCCCTTTTCGAGCAATGCCGAAAAGTAGGGTTTCAGCCGTTTCAGGGTGTCCTCAGCAGCAAGGGTCATCATGCTCGCGAAAACATCGAGGTTCACCAGGGCATTCACATTCGCATCCTTCTTGGCGGCCGCGCGCATACGGTTCGCGAAGTCCCGGTTGACCTGGCCAACCTCGGAATAGATGCTCCCGAGGCCGTCGATGGACCATGCTGCAGTCTTGCCGTCCTGGTGGCGAAAATACTGGGCGGTGAGGAACATGGTGACCCCCCGGTAGATTGTCTCATCCAGGGACGCGAAGGGCAGGTGGAACCGCACCATGGGCTTGAGCTGCTCCATGATCGGGCATCCGCTCGTGGTCATGATGATGCCGAGCAGAGGGCTCAGGCCCCCCTGCACCGTGGTTTCCTTTCCGTAGAACCGCTCTTCGCAGACGACGGTCACGCTTACGCGTTCATGGGAAAGGAAGTTCTTGAACTGCTCCACGATACCGGCAAGGTTCGCGCAGATGGGACAGTAGATATGGTCCTTCTCGCTCAAGGGACAGATCGCGCACTTGTGGAACGGCAGCAGGGCCCAAAGAGGCAGGTTCTCCTGCTTCTTCGTGGTCAGCAGGAGATTCGCCGCGTTGAGTCGCAGGTCGAAATGCTTGGTCGTGCCGTTCTTGAACTGGTAAATGTAGACAAAGCGGAACTCGTTGTCCATGCGGCCCCTTGCGACGGAATGAGGATCAGAACGGAATACCTGCTCGTATGCCCGCAAATCAGCCTATTGTCAAGAATGTTCGCGGAAGCCCCTGGGGAGTTTCTTCATCCTCATCGCTCGCGAAGCCCTGCACGCGCGGTTCCACTCGAAACGCTGGGGGCAGGACCCCGCAGCGGAATGCGCTCGCTCCTGGCTTCAGAACGGCCCTCTGGCGCAGAGCAAATGAACTACACACGGGCTAAAGCCCGTGGTATCCGTTTCAAGCGAAGGCGATTCGGCCTCCGCTTCGCTCCGGGCAGCCTTCATCCCCAGTTTTAAAAAACTGGGATTTTCTGGCAAGGGTGATAAAAAAGCTGCTGAAGGTTCGCTTCAGCAGCTCGTTGCAGAACATCGATAAGGACCCGCGTCCGCAGGGATAATGCCTGATCTATTGTTTGAACAGGACCTTGTCCTCGGCATACTCGCCCTTGCCGCTGCTCTTGATCCGGTAGCTTCCCCTCAATTTCGTCTCGTCGCCGGACAGGGTCATCTCATAGTCTTCGGTCTTCCAATACGATGGAATGGTCGCAAGCTTCCAGGTTACCTGGATGCGAATGGTGTCATCGGCAAGCTCGAATACCGTTACCGTGCCGGTGGCGCCGGTGCTGCGCCGTGGAGCCGACGCGACGAGCTTGCCGTCCGAGCCCATATTGATGATGAACGCCTGTGTAGTGACATCCTCCCCGCCGCGAGGCGCCGAGTCCTTGTAGAACCAGCTTCCGACGAAGGCCTTGGGATTCGTCCTTTTCTCCGGCGCCGCAGCCTGAGGCTTCTTGGCGGCAGGGGCCACCTTGACGGGTGTCGGAGCCGGCGGAGGCGCCAACGGGACGCTCGGGCTGGTTTTCAGCGCCTGTTTGGCGTCTTCGGCATAGACCTCCAGCTCATAGATATGGTTCCTGGTCTCCCGCGCGTTCTTGGCATACGGATCGGCCAGGAGGGAGAAGTTCAGGTTCTGGATCGCCTCGGCGAACATTCCTGCCTTCTCCTGCGCCATTGCGAGGTTGGCATACCCGTCGGCCATCCACGGCGCGAGGGCAACGGCCGACTGGAACTCATCCACGGCCTTCTTGAATCCATCGGCATCGTTCGCTTTTTTCATGAATGCGCTGCCACGCGCCATCTGCCGCTCGAATTCCTCCGGCACCGGCGGTTTCTGCTTCAGGGTCTGGGAATATTTTATGACCCTCTCCCGAAGCTCGACGTTCTCCGGACTCTTCTTGAGGTCGAGCACATACTGCTTGAGCGTATCGAGGGAGCCTCCTCCGCCCTTTTCCGCGGCCGGCGCAGCTGCCGGCCCGATGAGAAGCGCAGCGGCCAGCATGAGCAATATCATTGCCTTTCCTTGTACTCGTGCCATATTCACCACTCTCCTTAGATGAAAAGAAAGAATCGTGCCGCGAACTGACGGTGTGCGAAACCGTGTCTAGATTATGCCCTAATTTTCATGCAAATTCAAGAAAAATTATGATAAATCGCCACACTCGGAAAATGCTTTGTTATCAAGTCCAACCGCGGGTTAAGCCATAAAAAAGGCGGGGAACAGAGTTCCCCGCCTGCGGTGCCTTCATTTGAACGTGGTTATTTTGCGGCCGCCGGCGCCGCTGCGGCCGTCTTGGGCGCTCCCAGAGCATCGTTGATGATCTTGATCCCTTTCATGGACTCGTCCACGGACCGTGTCAGCGATTCACGGGCGAGCTCAGGATTATGGAAGCCGTCTGAGTTCTCGGCGGTCCAGAACTCCCACAGGATGTGCGCCTTCAGGTGCTGGTCCTGTGCCTGCTTGATCACATCGGCGGCGAGGCCGGCCTTCTTGCCTTCCAGGATCTTGTCGATGAGCGCATCGAGCCAGAACTCGGCCTTCCGCATCTTGCCCTTGCCGAAGGCCTTGATCGAATCGATGGAGTACTTTGCCTGTTCCTCCGTCCACGTCGGGTGGCACTTGGCGGCGAGGCAGGTCTCCTTCAACATGACCCTCGGTGACACGGCGAAATGGGACGTGAACATCTTTCCGCTCTTCTTGTCCTTCATCTTGGGCGTGTGGCAGGAGTCGCAGCCCACTCCTGCTTTGGCGTGCTTGGAGTTGTAGAACGTCTCCGACTCGGGATGCTGGGCCTTCCAGAGGAGCCCGCCGGTGAGGGCATGCTTGAAGTCGAGGAAATGCACCTGATTGACATAGTGGTCATAGAGCCCGAGAACATCCTTGTAGGGGAAGTGGTTCGTGAGCGGGCTGTCCATGGTGACGGTGTACTTCGACGTATCTTCGTTCCGCGGATCGTAGCCGGGGTTGCAATTATACTCCACATGGCACTGTCCGCACTGGAGCTTCGTGTCGTACTTTTCCAGGATGGCGATCTTGCGGTTGAAGCCCCGGAGGCCCATGTCGATGACCTTGAAGTTCGTGTGCTTGGGGTCCTTGTGCCACAGCGTGTCCGCCTCGGGCCGGGTCAGCGCCGCAATCAGGCCGTCGCGAACCACCCGCGGCTTGGCAGCATGGGGATCATGGCAGTAGAAACAGTTCAGGCCGTGGTTCGTGGCCTTGGCCAGGTCGGGAACGAAGGACTTGCGCGACCACTCCGCCCCCGGCACCGGGTCGCCCATATAGGCCCACTTCAGGATCTGGTCCTGCGACTTACACTGCAGGCAGACGGGGTTCGCTGCAGCGGCTCCCTGGGTGATGAAGGATTTGTGCACCGTTGCGGTCGGCTGGGTGTCCATCAGGATGTCCCAGGACCTGCCCTTTTCGAGGATGTAGTTCCAGCCGTTCTTGCCCTGGAACCTGCCGCCGTAGGCGCGGTCCACGACGTAGTGGTCCGTCAGCATGTTCACGTGGCTCCGGGTGAGCGCGTGCTCCTTCGTGAAGCCGTGGCCGGCCATCAGCTTGTCCCAGAAAGGATTGGGCGACCGGTTCGTGAGCTGGGACTTCTCGTCGCGCGCGGGACGGTGCATGGCTACCTTCCTGAAGCTCTCGAACTGCTCCTTGTGGCAGGCCCCGCAGGCCTCCCAGGAGGTGTCCGTGACGGGACGGGTCTCCGGTCCGGGATTTTCCGCGTGTTTCTTGAAATCGCCGGAATGGCAATTGACGCAGTTATTCTTGCTGTGCTTGCCCATGGTATGGAGCTGCCTGATCGGATCATGGCATCCATAGCAGATGTCAACCTTCACGTCGGCCTGTTTCTTCTTTTTCGCGCCTTCCGCCTTATACTGCGCGTCGGCGGTGGTGAGCCATGCTCCGGTGACGACGAGCGCCGTCATGAGCATGAGAGCAACAATGAGCCGTTTTCGCATGACCGTTCCTCCTTTTCGACACATAGGATGAATTTCCTTTCTCAATGATACGATGTGAACAGAACCATCCTCCCTTGTCCATATTTTTTGAAAGCGACACCGTTAAACAGTATTCTTCTTCTGGGCGTATGTTGTAAATAATAGCATAATCGTCGACGCACATTTGCGCACACTCTGCACCTTATTGCACCGCCCTATCAAGCTGTTTCGCCGCCCTTTTCTTGTATCAAGGACAGATAATATTCAAGGCGCTCCTCGCTTGACCGGCCCCGGAGAATTCGCATCCTGTGCCTTGACAAAGGCCCCTTATCATCATATTATTAGGCTTCGCGTGGAACACTGATGCCCGCGGGAAAGTCCCCCGGAGAGGCTTAATGAAGGCAGACCAGATCTCCATATTTCTCGAGAACAAGTCAGGCCGTCTTGCCGAGGTCACGGACCTGCTCGCCCGGAACAAGATCAATATCCGCGCCCTGTCCCTGGCCGATACGGCCGATTTCGGCATCTTCCGCCTGATCGTAAGCGACCCGGCCCGTGCGGCAACGCTCCTCAAGGACAACGGTTTCACGATCGGAAGGAATGAGGTCGTCGCGGTGGTGGTGCCCGACCGGCCGGGCGGCCTCGCCGGCATCCTGGCCACGCTCCAGGGCAAAGGCATAAACGTGGAGTACATGTACGCCTTTGTGCAGAAGAGCGAAGGCAACGCCGTGCTCATCTTCCGGTTCGACGAGGCGGATAAGGCCATCGCGGTGCTGCGCGAGGCCGGCGTGCGCGTACTGAGCGGCGAGGAGATGCAAAAACTATAGCGTTTACTCCCGCGGATCGCGGGGAACCTGACAGAGGAGGAACAAGGACCATGAGAATCATGAAGCTCGTTGCAGCAACGCTGGCGATCGTCGCCATGTGCATCGCGCCTGCCCTGGCGGCCGAGACCATCAAGGTGGGGGCGATCCTGGCCGTCACCGGCCCGGCGTCGTTCCTGGGAGCGCCCGAGGCCAAGACCCTCGAAATGCTGACCGAAGAACTGAACGCCAAGGGCGGCATCGGCGGCAAAAAGATCGAACTGATCATCAAGGATTCCGGCGCAAGCCCGGAGAAGGCCATCTCCTTTGCCAAGCAACTGATCGAGGAAGAGAAGGTCTTTGCCATCATTGGACCTTCGACCTCTGGCGAGACCATGGCGATCAAGAACATCGCCGAGGAAGGCAAGACCCTCCTGCTCTCCTGCGCTGCAGCCGAGGTCATCGTGAAGCCCGTTGCCAAGTACGTGTTCAAGACGCCCCAGATGGACCGCGACGCGGTCATCCGGATCTTCGAGCAGATGAAAAAGATGAAGATTGCCAAGATCGGGGTCCTGTCGAGCAACACCGGCTTCGGCAAGGCCGGCAAGGAACAGATCGAGAAACTGGCACCGGAGCACGGCATCCAGGTCGCCGTGAGCGAGGTCTACGACAAGGCAGCCACGGATCTGACCGCCGAGGTGACCAAGCTCAAGGCGGCGAACGTCCAGGCCATCGTCAACTGGTCCATCGAGCCGGCTCAGGCTATCGTCATCAAGAACGCACGCCAGATCGGGATCACTGTGCCGATCTTCCAGAGCCACGGCTTCGGCAACATCCAGTACGTGCAGGCCGCCGGCGCAGCGGCGGAAGGCGTGATCTTCCCGGCCGGCCGGCTGCTCGTTGCGGAGACGCTCTCGGACAAGAACCCGCAGAAGGCCGTGCTCGTGGACTACAAGAAGAAATATGAGGCGAAGTACAAAGAGGATGTCAGCACTTTCGGCGGCCATGCCTATGATGCCTTCCTGATCCTGACCAAGGCCATCGAAAAGGCCGGGACCGACAAGGAGAAGGTCCGCACGGCCATTGAGACGACGAAAGGACTCGTGGGAACGGCGGGCGTGTTCAACTTCTCGGCCGAGGACCACAATGGCCTCGACAAGAACGCCTTCGAGATGCTGACGGTCAAGAATGGGAAATTCGTGGTCCTGGAAAACTAGGGCCCTGTCGCAATGCGGTACGATCAAGGGAGTATCCGGAACTGCCGGATACTCCCTGTTGTTTGAAGACCGGACCTGGTATTACTAATTATCCTATTCCGGCATCCTGTAAGGAGATGGAATTATTATGAGGATCATACACTTCGTTCTTCTGGCCATCGTGAGCATCGCTGTTCTCGTAGCACCTGCTCTGGCGGCCGAGACCGTCAAGATCGGGGCGATCCTGGCCGTGACCGGACCGGCATCGTTCCTAGGCGCGCCCGAGGCAAGGACCCTCGAGATGCTGACCGAAGAGCTGAACGCCAAGGGCGGCATCGGCGGCAAAAAGATCCAACTGATCATCAAGGATTCCGGCGCAAGCCCGGAGAAGGCGATCTCCTTCGCCAAGCAGCTCATCGATGAGGAGAAGGTATTCGCCATCATCGGGCCTTCCACGAGCGGCGAGACCATGGCGATCAAGAACCTTGCCGAAGAAAGCAAGACCATCCTGCTCTCCTGTGCGGCCGCCGAAGTCATCGTGAATCCCCTCGCAAAATATGTCTTCAAGGTTGCGCCCCGGGACAGCTATGCCGTCGAGAAGATCTATCATCAAATGAGGAAAATGGACATTTCCAGGATCGGCGTGCTGTCGAGCAACACGGGCTTCGGCAAGGCCGGCAAAGAGCAGCTGGAAAAATACGCGGCCGAGCACGGCATCACCATTGCGCTGAGCGAGGTCTACGACAAGTCGGCCACGGACCTAAGCGCCGAGGTGACCAAGCTCAAGGGCGCCGGTGTCCAGGCCATCGTGAACTGGTCCATCGAGCCGGCGCAGGCCATCGTCATCAAGAACGCACGCCAGATCGGACTCACGATTCCGATCTTCCAGAGCCACGGCTTCGCCAACATCCAGTACGCCAGGGCGGCAGGCGTCGCCGCGGAAGGTGTGATATTCCCGGCGAGCAGGATCATCGTTGCCGATCTGCTGCCCGACAAGCATCCGCAGAGGTCTGTTGTCCTGTCCTACAAGAACGTCTATGAATCGAAGTTCAAGGAGGACGTGAGCACCTTCGGCGGCCACGGCTACGATGCCCTGATGATCCTGACGAAGGCCATCCAGACGGCGGGAACGGACCGTGAGAAGGTCCGGACCGCCATCGAGAACCTGAAGGGCTTCGTAGGCACGGCCGGGATCTTCAATCTCTCCCCGACGGACCACAACGGCCTCGACATCGATGCCTTCGCCATGCTGACCGTAAAGAACGGCAAGTTCGCCCTGCTGGAAAAATAGATACGGGGTACTGATCCTAACCACAGAGGCACAGAGAGAACCGAACCTGATTTAACCACAGATGAACACGGTTAGAATCTATAAACAGAAAATATCTTCCTGTTTTTGAATTTATCCGTGTTAATCCGTGGTTACAATTGATTTTCCTCTGTGATCTCAGTGTCTCTGTGGTAAATCTGTTGTTCTTGTTCTTTTGTGAATCGAATGTTCTTAGAATTGTTCTTCCAATACCTCGTTGCCGGCCTCACGTACGGCACCATCTACGCCATCGTCGGCATCGGGTTCAACATCATCTATAACACGACGGGGATCATCAACTTCGCCCAGGGCGAGTTCGTGATGCTGGGCGGCATGACGGCCGTGACCCTGTACGCTTTTCTCCCCCTGCCGCTCGCCATCGTCGGCGCGGTCCTCATCACCATGGCCGTCGGCGGACTGATCGAGATGGTCTTCATCCGGTGGCTCGTGAAGCCGTCCGTCCTCCGGATGATCATCATCACCATCGGCATCTCGATCCTCATTCGCGAGGCGGCGCTTGTGATCTGGGGCGAGAGCGTCCGCTCGCTCCCCTATTTCACCGGCAACGAGATCTCAGCGCTCTCCTTCGGCGGCGTCCGCGTCTCGCCCCAGGTCCTTTGGAGCCTTGGGGTCTGCACGGTGGTCGTCATTTTCCTGAACCTGTTCTTCAAGTTCACCATGGTCGGCCGTGAGATGCGCGCCTGCGCCGCAAATCGCGACGCGGCAACGCTCTGCGGGATCCCGACGAGGAACATGGTCACCCTGTCCTTTGTGCTCTCCGCGGGCATCGGCGCCCTGGCCGGGTGCGTGGTCTCGCCGATCACCCAGACGCAATACGCCATCGGCAGCGGGCTTGCCATCAAGGGCTTCACCGTGGCGATCCTGGGCGGCCTTGGCAACAGCATGGCGGCCGTCGCCGCCGGATTCATCCTCGGCATCCTCGAGTCCTTCAGCATCTGGGTCATGCCCACGGCGTACAAGGACGCGATCTCCATCTCCCTCCTGCTGGCCATGCTGTTCCTGAGGCCCAGCGGCCTCTTCGGGAACCGCGAGGCCTTCAAGCTGAAGGAGTTCTGATGCGGACCGGACGATACTTCCCTATCCTGTTCCTCCTCGCTGCCGTAGCTGCGGTCCAGCTCCTGACGCTTGCCGCCGGCAAGGGCTTCTTTCTCACGCAGCTCACCATGACGGCATACTATTCCCTCATCATCATCGGGCTCTGCCTGCTCATGGGATACGCGGGCCAGATCTCGCTCGGCCACGCCGGGTTCTTCGCCATCGGCGGCTATACCTCGGCGGTCCTTACCACGCTGGACCTGTCCGCATACAAGAGCTCAGCGATTACCGGGGTCCTCACCAAGCTGTCCGTCCTGACAGCCCGGCAGGATCTCTACGGAGGCCAGGCCCTCTCGCTCCACCCCTGGGCTGCCTGCATCGCCGCCGTCCTGCTGACCGTGGTCATCGCCTATGCCATCGGAATCCCGGTCCTGAAGCTGAAGGGCCACTATCTCGCCATGGCGACGCTGGGCTTCGGCATCATTATCTACAGCATCGTGCTCGGTACACAGCGGTTCGGGGCAGCCGACGGCATCTCGAGCGTGCCGGCCTTCCCGCTCCTGCCCGGCCTCACGGTCAGCGGAGGAGCCTCCCTCCGCGTGCAGAACTACTACATCGCCTGGGGCCTCGTCACCTGCGGCATGCTCCTGCTCCTGAATCTCATCAACTCGCGCGTCGGCCGGGCGCTCCGCTCCATCCACGGCGCCGAGGACGCGGCGAGCGCGATGGGCGTTGATACGGCGCGCTACAAGCTCAGCACCTTCGTGCTTTCCGCAGCGCTCGCGGCCATCGCGGGCGTGTTCCTGACGCACTTCAACGGCGGCATCGGCCCCTCCGAGGCGTCCATCATGAAATCGGTCCGCTACGTCGCCATCGTAGCCGTCGGCGGCATGTCGAGCCTCTGGGGTACGCTCATCATGAGCGCGGTCCTGAACTTCCTGTCGCTGCGGGGATATTTCGGATCGCTCGATGACGCGGTCTTCGGATCCATCCTGATCGTTGTCATGCTCTTCTCGCCTGAAGGCATCCTGCAGTTTGACGTGAAGGCGATGATGAAAAAACTGTTTGGAAGCACTTAAAGACACGGCGTTTTCACCGCGGAGAGCGCAGGGTCCGCGGAGAAATACCAACCACTATTAGGATGAGCAGGAGAAGTTCTCTGCGACCTCAGCGATCTCTGCGGTAATATATATTTTATGAACTTGCTTGAAGTACAAAACATCAGCAAGCGCTTCGGCGGGCTCCAGGCAGTGAAGGACGTGAGCTTCTCTGTCCGCCAGGGCACGATCAAGGCGGTCATCGGTCCGAACGGTGCGGGCAAGACCACGCTCTTCAACCTCGTATCCGGGTTCCTGACCCCCGATTCCGGCGCTGTCTCGTTCAAGAACGCAGAGATCCACGGCATGAGCCCTTTCGAGATCGCCGGCCTCGGACTTTCGCGGACCTTCCAGCACATCAAGCTCTTCTCGCGCATGACCGCCCTTGAGAACGTGATGGTCGGACGGCATGTGAGAAGCCGCGCCGGGTTTGTGGCGGGGATGCTGAACCTTCCCTGGACGAGGCAGGAGGACCGGGAGGTGCGCGGCCGCGCCCTTGAGATCATGGACTTCCTCGGCATCGCCCCGCTCGCCGATTCCGAGGCCACGAGCCTTTCGTACGGGCAGCAGCGCACCGTTGAGCTGGCGCGCGCCCTTGCGTCGGAGCCGTCCCTGCTGCTCCTGGATGAGCCGGCTGCGGGCCTCAACATGCGCGAGACCGCGGACACGGCGAAGCTGATCGGGAAGATCCGCGACCGCGGCGTCACGGTCCTGATCGTGGAGCACGATATGCAGCTCGTCATGAACATCTCCGACGAGATCGTCGTACTCTCCTACGGCGAGAAGATCGCCGATGACCGTCCGCTGACGGTCCAGAAGGACCCCCATGTCATCCGCGTGTACCTGGGAGAGGACGATGCTTAGGATACAGAACCTTGACGCGGGATACGGGAACCTGAACGTGCTCCGCAGGGTGTCCCTCCATGTCAAGGCCGGCGAGATCGTCACGATCATCGGCGCCAACGGCGCGGGCAAGACCACGCTCCTCAAGACCGTCACCGGACTGCTCAGGTCGCGGTCCGGCGAGGTCCTGTTCCGCGGCGAGGATATCCGGCGCATCCCCGCGGAGCAGGTGGTCCTCCGGGGATGTTCGCTCGTGCCCGAAGGCCGCCAGGTCTTCGCCGCCATGCCCGTGCAGGAGAACCTGCTGCTCGGCGCCTACGTCCAGCACAAGCGCGGGAGGCTCGACGAGGTGAAGAGCGACCTCGAGCGGGTGTACGGCCTGTTCCCCGTCCTCAGGCAGCGGGAGCACCAGCTCGCCGGCACCCTGTCGGGCGGCGAACAGCAGATGCTCGCCATCGCGCGGGCCCTCATGGCCCGGCCGTCGCTCATCATGCTCGACGAGCCTTCGATGGGTCTGGCGCCGCTCATCGTGAAGGACATTTTCGCGATCATCAGAAGGCTCCGCGAGGCCGGCAACACCGTGCTCCTCGTTGAGCAGAACGCCCGGAGCGCACTCAGGATCTCGGACCGGGGATACGTCCTCGAGACCGGCAGGATCATCCTCGAGGGCGAGGCAGGCGATCTCCTGGCGAACCGAGAGGTCCAGCGGGCCTACTTGGGAAAAGATCTTGACGCAGAGAACAAGTAGCAAAATTGCCACGGAGACACTGAGCCACGGAGGACGGCAGCTTCGGGATCTATTCTTGGATCGTAAAACATCAATCTTTTGTTTTCTGGTTTTCTCCGTGTCTCCGTGCCTCAGTGGTAAAATAGGTTCTCTGGGAGGTTGACCATGTTCTGGCAGCAGGAAAGCGAATGCATGGACCGGAAGGAACTGGAGCAGCTGCAGCTCGAACGTCTCGAGTCCACCCTGAACCGGGTGTATCTGAACGTCCCCTTCTACCGGAAGAAGTTCGACGAGGTCGGCTTCAATCCTGACGACCTGCGCTCCCTTGACGACCTCTGGAAGCTGCCCTTCACGGTCAAGAACGACCTGCGGGACAATTACCCCTACGGCCTGTTCGCCGTTCCCCTCCGCGAGGTTGTGCGGGTCCACGCTTCGTCGGGGACGACAGGCATGGCCACGGTCGTGGGCTACACGCGCAACGACATCAAGACCTGGTCGAACCTTGTCGGGCGGGTCCTCGTTGCCGGCGGCGTCACTGCAGACGACGTCATCCAGATCTCCTTCAACTACGGACTCTTCACCGGTGCCTTCGGGCTCCATTACGGCGCGGAGCGCGTGGGAGCTTCGGTCATCCCCGCATCGAGCGGCAACACGAAGCGCCAGATCAAGATCATGCAGGACTTCAAGACCACGGCGCTCGTGTGCACGCCGAGCTACGCCATGCTGATCGCCGATACGGCCCGCGAGATGGGCATCAGCCCGGACTCCCTCTCGCTCAAGTGGGGCCTCTTCGGCGCCGAGCCCTGGTCCGACGCCATGCGCCGGGAGCTGGAGGAGAAGCTGAAGATCAAGGCCACGGACAACTACGGTCTGTCGGAGGTCATGGGGCCGGGCGTGGCCGGCGAGTGCCTGCAGCAGAACGGCCTGCATATCAATGAGGACCACTTCCTCGTCGAGGTCGTCGACCCGGACACCCTGGAGCCGGTAAGGGTCGGCGAGGTCGGCGAGCTGGTCATCACGACGCTCACCAAGGAGGCCTTCCCGGTGATCCGCTACCGGACACGCGATCTGACGCGCCTCATCCCCGATCCCTGCCCCTGCGGACGGACCCTGCGCCGCTTGGCGCGCATCACCGGACGCACGGACGACATGCTGATCATCCGCGGCGTGAACGTCTTCCCCCAGCAGATCGAGGCCGTGCTGTTCGAGATCGAGGGCACCGAGCCCCACTACCAGATCATCATCGACCGGAAAGGCGCCCTGGACGACGCGACCGTGCTGGTGGAGGCTTCGGAAAAGATCTTCTTCGACGAGATGAAGAAGCAGAAGGAGCTCATCGACACGATCAAGAAGAGCATGGCGACTGAGCTTGGCATCGCGGTCGAGGTCAAACTGGTGGAAAAGAAGTCCATCGAGCGGTTCGAGGGCAAGGCAAAGAGGGTCATCGACAACCGGAAGCTATGAAATATTCCGCCACGGAGGCACAGAGGCACGGAGAAGAGCAGTTTCAGGGTTTCACATCGCCCGCCATAATAACACAACACGAACTATCTTAAACGCGAAACTGTATGCATTTATCTGAGGGGACATGATTGAATACGCAACGGACAGACATGAAATCTTTTTCTGCTTCCAGAATATCGCTTCGTGCGTTCTAGTCCGCGTCAATAGACGAATACTTTTACCCTAAAGCTCTCTGTGCTCTCTGTGTCTCTGTGGCAAAAATGACTATGAGCATCATCGACTTTCATACACATATCTTCCCCGACCGGATCGCCAGGCAGGCGATCGCGGCGCTTGCTGAGGACTCCGGTGAGTACGCACCGCGCACCGACGGGACGCTCAAGGGACTGCTGGCATCCATGGACCATGCCGGCATCGGCTTGAGCGTCGTGGCGAACATCGCGACGCGTCCGGCCCAGATGCTGCCGATCTTCGACTTTTGCAGGAATATCGCGGGCAAGCGCATCGCTCCCCTCATTTCGGTCCATCCCGGGAACAGCATGGACGAAGTGAACGCGCTCTTTCTGCAGGCCGCAGATGCCGGCATCAGGGGCGTCAAGCTCCATCCCATGTACCAGGGGTTCTTCATCGATGACCGCAGGATGTATCCGATCTACCAGCTCATCGAGCACTTCGGGTTCTTCGTGGTATTTCACACCGGGTTCGACATCGCATTTCCGGGGAACACCCAGGCCGACGTGGAGCGCGTCAGCACCGTCGCGAAGGAGTTCCGCGATCTCTTGATCGTGACCACGCATGTGGGAGGGTGGCGGCAGTGGGACCGGGCGGGCATTCTGGGGACATGCGGGAACGTCTACACCGAAACGTCGATGACGCTCACCGAGATGGCCGACGAGGAGTTCGTGAAGGTCCTGTCGGAGTTCGACGAGGACCGGGTCCTGTTCGGGAGCGACAGCCCCTGGACGGACCAGAAAGAGATGCTTGACCGTACGCTCAGGCTCAGGTTGGCGGATGGAAGAAAGGAAAAGATGATGTACCGGAACGCGGCGGCATTGCTGGGGACCGGCGGACCATCATAATGCATCCGCCGATCCGTTTTTCTTGGGGAGATCCCTATCGTATGACGATGAAAATGAAAGCAGGCGACTATTCTCCGTACGCCTTCGCCAGGTAGTCGGCAAGCGCCTCGAGCTCGTCGTCGGATATATCACAGGTCCCGCGCTGCATCCGGCTGAGCGTGAGCACCCATCCCTTTCGGTCGCTGGCCTGCTCCTTGAACTTCTCGCGCTTGTGGCACTTGAGGCACTTCGTCTCGAACAGGGTCTTCCCGTCCGCCTTCTTCGGTTTTTCGTTACCGCCGAAGGCGCTCGGCAGCACGAGCATCGATGCCGCCGTTAGAGCACAGACCAGGACCGAAAGAACGATGTTTCTTGTGAACTTGTTCATGGCACCCCCGGCATGTTTCATTGTTCAGGAATCAGTACTATAGGGCAAAGGTAGCAGGCATACGGTCTTTTGTCAATTCTTGCACGAAATAATGATCAGGTGGTGCTCCACGCGGTGATGCAGGAGACCCCCTGAGAAAAGCGCCTAAGCGGAGAATTATACTGCGTTTATTGGACGCGATGCCGGTTCTTTCCCGGCTGGAGCGGCCGTTGTCGCTGATCGCTCAAAACCGACAGGGGAAACGAAGGTCCTTCGGCCTGCCGGTTCACTGACAACTTTACGCCGGACGGCAAGTGGTCTATAATGAGCGCGTTCACCTGGCTCCGGAGAGGCCCCTATGGACACATTGAAAAAGTTCGTTCACCAGGACCATTTTGCCCGTCACCTGGGCGTCGAATTGCTGGAATACGGCGGGGGCAGGGCGCGGGCACGCATGAAGATCGGCGATCATCACCTGAACAGCGCCGGAACGGTCCACGGCGGCGCGATCTTCTCGCTTGCAGACGCGGTCTTCTCGATCGCCTCGAACTCCCACGGGACCCTTGCCCTGGCCATCAATGTGGGCATCTCTTTTTTCAAGGCCGTGAACAGCGGAACGCTTTTCGCCGAAGCCGAAGAGGTCTCGCTGAATCCCAGGCTCGCGACCTACCTCATTACCGTGACGGACGAGGCAGGCGGCAAGATCGCGCTCTTTCAGGGGACCGTGTACCGCAAGAAGGACAGCATCGCGGACATTGTTAAGTAACATCATAAAGGCGAATCTTTGACACTGAAAAGGCGGATTTGACGACGGAAGAGGCATGACAGGGCGTTGGCCCTAATTATAAAAATTCCTTTGGCGTATCCGCCGTTATCATGGCCGTTCTCAGGGTCTTCAGTGCCAAAGACTTTTATAAATAACTGCCGGATGCCGGTCAAGGCAGAGCAAGTATGACCTTCTCGGATCGACCAGAACGCACTTTCCATTATGCCTGGATCATCGTCGTCAGCGGTACGGTCGTCATCATGGCCTGCCTCGGGCTGGGACGCTTTGCCCTGGGCATGCTGCTTCCCTCTATGGCGTCGTCGCTCAAGCTTTCCTACGCCCAGATCGGCTACATCAGCACCGGTAACTTCATCGGCTATCTCGCTTCGGTCCTGCTCTGCGCCCCTCTCGCAGGGAGGATCGGGTCCCGCCAGCTCATCATCATCGCCCTCGCCATCATCGCCTTCTCCATGATGCTCATCAGCCAGGCGCAGACCTTCAGCGCTGTCCTGGCCCTCTATTTCTTTACCGGCCTGGGAAGCGGAGCCGCCAATGTCCCCATGATGGGGCTCATCACCGCGTGGTTCGACCGCTCCATACGCGGCAGGGCGGCCGGATTTGTCGTTATCGGAAGCGGCTTCGCCATCATCCTGTCGGGAAAGCTTATCCCCTATGTCAATGGTTTGAAAGGTCCGGAGGGATGGAGGACGAACTGGATGGTCCTGGCCGCTGCCGTGTCGGCCATTGCCGTGATCGCCTATCTGGTACTTCGGAACCGTCCCGAGGAAAAGGGCTTGAAGCCCCTCGGGAGCGAGGAGCGGACGTTCGTCCCGGTCCAGCATCATGCTTTGCCGGCCGGCGACAGCATCTACCGGAGCAGGACGCTCTATCTCCTTGGCTCCATCTATTTCCTGTTCGGGTACACCTATGTCATCTATGCCACGTTCATTGTGACCACGCTCGTAAAGGAGCGCGGGTTCTCGGAGTCGATCGCCGGGAACTTCTGGTCATGGATCGGGTTCCTGAGCCTCTTCTCCGGGCCGGTCTTCGGAACGCTGTCGGACCGGATCGGCAGGAAATCCGGGCTCATGATCGTCTTCGCCCTCCAGACGCTGGCATACCTTCTGGTCGCGGCAAAGCTGCCGGCGCTTTTCCTCTATCTGTCCATCTTCTGCTACGGCATCGTGGCCTGGTCGATCCCATCCATCATGGTCGCCGCCGTGAGCGAATACGTAGGGCCGGAAAAGGCCCTGGCCGCCTTCGGGTTCATCACCTTCATCTTCGGGCTCGGCCAGATCACCGGCCCCTCCGTCGCCGGCATCCTTGCCGAACGGACAGGCAGCTTTTCATCCAGCTTTTTCATGGCAGCAGCCTTTGCCGCCACGGCCATCCTGCTGACCGCGTACCTCCGTAAGCCCGCGACACAGCGTTAGCCGCGCAGAGTGCCTGCTCGGCGCCCCGGCGCGGGATCCCTGCCCCGGATCAGGATCGCCGAGCATCCTCAAGGGTCCAGCCTGTCCTGCATCGCGATGCGCCTGGCAGGAACATCCCTCCCCTCATAAGTCCGGCTGCCTCTTAACAATTGAAGCTCCCTGCTGCAAGCTGCAGGGAATCTTCGATCCTCAGGGTGGTGTTTATCCTAATCGCTCACTAACCCCGCAGCAAGCTGCGGGGAATGTGCTCGCTCCTGGATTTAAGCTCCCAACGCAAGAGGCATGGAGCTTCGATCCTCAGGGTAGTGTTTATCCTAATCGCTCACTAACCCCGCAGCAAGCTGCGGGGAATGCGCTCGCTCCTGGATTCATTGACGCTTCTTTGGGACCCGATCGACAGCCGACAACTGCGCCTGATGAGGTTTTGGCTGTTACGGCTGTGACACCGGCGGCGGGACGGGCTGCGGTGCGTATGGCGGTCGCTGCGGCCGCTGCGGCTGCGGCGCGTATTGCGGTTGCTGAGGCTGCGGCGGCTGCGGCTGAGGCGATTGCTGCGACGGCGTTCCTTCGCCTGACAGTGAGACACGCCCCTCCACGCGGGTGGCAGTATCCAGAATAATAATAAAATCCTTGTTCGCTTCCTTGATCTTGTACGTCGTACCGATCGTATCGCCGATCTTCACGATGAAAAGCTCACCGCCTTTGGATAGGAAGAGCGTCGTCTCTTTCTCAGAAAGATAGCCGAGATAGCGGAATTTCGCGAGATCGGCCCGTGCAAGGTCCGCAGCGATCTCCTCAGGCGATCGCTCGGGCGCAGACGGTGAAGGCGCGGTCACCACGACAGGCATGGTCGGCTTTGGCCGGGCTGCGGGATTCTCCATTCGGAAGATGTTGCGAACGACCCCCGGATAGGGCTCGGCGGACCGTTCAAGAATTACGCTCAGCGGGTCGGCTGCTCTGCCGCGGGCCTGCGCGGCCGGCCTCACCGGCGCACTGGCGACCGCGCCCCGGTCATACATCAACGGTGCGGTCCGCGGTCCTTCCGCGGTCAGGAGGCGGTAACCATTCACCAGGACAATGACCGCGATCAGGGCGCCAAGGAAGAGCTTCTGCTGTTCTTTCGTAAATGTCATGCTCCCCATCCAGGGTCAGGCTTGATCTGTTGATACGTTGTTATCCGTCAACCCTTTCAACACTATTTGCACTTCCTTCTCGTGAGATGAATCCCGAAGTTGTAGTGTTATCGCCGCCGGGTCCCCCATACGTCAAGAAACGAAAGGAGCTGGTGGTTCATCCCAGGTCGTCACTTCTTTAGCAGGAGCCCCTGCTGCGAAAGCTTATTTACAAGGTCCTTGATGTAAGTTTTTATAAGGGCAGAATAAGGCATGTCTTGCATCCGCGTTTCCGCTGTAACGCTTAAGGCCAGTCTGTTTGACTTTATGTCGTAGACATCTGTTTGAGTAACTATATTCTCATACACGTAGTCAGTGCCGGCAAATTGACCCGTTCTTTTGCCAACGGGTTTGCTGATCAGTACGGTATCCGCGCCTACATCCTGAACACAACACCGGAAAGCCTCTTCGTCCGCAATGTTGTTCTTATCGGACACGATCGGATCAGGCATAATAGTGTAGCTCACGACAGCATCTACCCCGCGTTCCTTCAACGCTTTCACGAATTCGTCCTCAAAGACCTTTCTATTTGCGGGATTGGGAAACGCGTTGATCACCAGGATCCTTTCGGGATGCTCCTGATATGTCTTATCCTCCCATGCAGAGGAGAATTTCGTCGACGGGAACGCGCACGCAAGGAAGATAAACAGCATAATGACCGCAGCGAATTGCATGGATAATCTTAAAACTCTCATTTCTCCGATGCTCCTTTCTTCTTGTTCGGGTTTCCCTGCGGTTTAATATACCCTGATACATTTTTTTGAAAACACTGTTACGGCATTGTGAGATAACTTCATTGCCTCGTTGCAATTTAGGGCTTAGTCGTTGTCAGTGACTCCCCTCACCTTGCTAACAACACACTTCTTCTAAAAGAGCCCCGCTTGCGACAGCTTATTTACAAGATCTTTTACATAGGATGGTACCGACTTAAGGTAATCCTGACTATCAGGTGCACCTCCTTGCCGTCCTATTCCATGCTGGATTTGCGTTTCCGCTGTAGCGTACGAGATCAATTTGTTCGACTTCATGTCGTAGACATCTGTTTGCGTATTAATATATACGCTCAAGGCGCCGGTTGCATCCCGCCTTGTGCCAACGGGTCTGGTAATCAGTACGGTGTCCGCACCGACTTCCTTTGCTTGTGCCGCAATAGCATCCTTGTCAGACACGAGCATATCAGGCGGCGCAACGGCGTATTTTACGACAGCATCTACCTTGTGATCCTTCAGTGCCTTCACGATTTCATCTTCGAAGATCCTTCTGATCGAGGTATCTTGAAACATATTGATCACGAGGATCTTTTTGGGATGCCCTTGATACGTCTCATCCTTCCATATAGCGGAGAATTTCGTCGATGGTGTTGTGCACGCAAGGAAGATAAACAACATGATGAACGCAGCAAGTTGCATGGATACTTTTAAAACTCTCATTTCTCCGGTGCTCCTTTCCACGCCTAAATGAACCCCCGTTTCGACAGCTGCTTTACGAGATCATTGACGTAGGATTGTATCTGTTTTAAGTATGGTGCTTCAGGTCGTATCCAGGTTTCCGCAGAAATCTTCATGACTACTTTGTTCGACTTCATATCGAAGGCATCCGTTTGCGTATTAACATACACGTCTTTATAGGTAACACCGCCGGCACCGACAATTTCATCCTTTGTTGTACCAATGGGTTTGGTGATCAATACAGTATCCGCACCTGCGACCTTTACATATTCCGCAATAGCGTCCTTATCGAACACGCTCCGATCAGGCATAAAGGCGTAGCTCACGACAGCATCTACCCCGCGTTCCTTCAAAGCCTTCACGAATTCGTCTTCGAAGAGCCTTCTCGTCGCTGGATTTGGAAACGCGTTGATCACCAGTATCTTTTCGGGATGCCCTTGATATGTCTCATCCTTCCATACGGAGGAGAATATCGTTGACGAGCACGCCATAAGGACAAACAACATGACGAACGCACCGAATTGAAAAGATATTCTTAAAATTCTCATTTCTCCGATGCTCCTTTCCACTTCCTTGGGATTTTCTGAGCAGGTATTTCCTTGCACAACTGAACCACAGTAAGCTTCATAATGGGAAGATGAAAAACCGGCTCCTTTCTGCAAAACGTCAAATGGTGGATTGCCACGATCAAGAACAGTTCACGGCAATAACGTACTCTGAGCTGCAAGAATACGAAAGAGCACATCTGGATTTTTGTTCACAAACAAGACCTGTTGATACAGGGACCATAAGCCGTGAGCACCTTCTTTATCGCCCTTTGCTAGAGAACCCAGCATTCCTGCAGCGACGAGATATTTTTCTGCAACAGGCGGCATCTGCAGCTCGTTCTCCAAGAGCCATCTTGCTTCGCTGGCCATGGTCCCGGCATCCCGCCTGCCCACAGCTTTAAACAATCCGATCCATTTTTTTTCCCTTGCCGAGATCGCAGCGGCACAGGGGCCCGATTCCAGGTTCTTCCAGACCGCATCCGATTCGCTCGGCGTCAAATACGGGAGCATCGTGCTTGACGGGTAGAAAAGAGTGAAAAACCTGTCAACAGGATCCGCCGTGGATCGACAGTCGTAATACAATCGCCTGAGCTTGACAGCGGCCTCCTTAAGATCTTCGCGTACATTAGCGTACTTTTTGTCAAAACTTCCTTGTGAACTGTAGTCATGCAGTGCCATTGCCGCATATGCAAAGACAGCTGGATAGTAGCTTGCGGCCGGTTGAATTGCCGTAGTGTTCCAGGAGGGTTCATCGTGTGTCAACATCTCCATTGTCGGCAACGGCGCGTAAGCATAGTCAATCAGGTCCTGAGCATTCGCTTGCAGATACCTGGCGCGAGATGCGTTCTGATCGAGGACCGGGAAATAATCCGAATTCGCACGAACGGGAAACGATTCCAGCATTGCGCTGAAGACATCTTTGTTCCCTATATGTCGGATTTGTAAGTCCTGAATGCTTTCGATCTTTATACCCTTCAAGATATCTACGACCCATGGGATCTCGAAGATCGATGAATCCAATTTCGGGATCGAGCCGGTCTTTTTGGCAATAATGATGATATCCCCGTCATTGGCCGCATACACAGAAAAATCGGAAAAATTTTCTGTTATTGCTTTTAAAACAGAGACGACAAGCCGTGTATCTATTTCATAGAGCTGTATCCACTGAACGAACAAACCGTTCTCCGCAAGATGATTGTTTATCTGCCGGTAAAATTCTATGGAAAACAATCCCGCTACGCCGCTGACCCAGGGATTTGAGGGTTCGGAAATGATCATGTCATACTTCTTCTTATGTCTCACAAAGAAGGTTTTCGCATCATCGATATAGATCTTGCTGCGCGGATCAGTGTACGCCAACTCGACGCGGGGTCGAAAATGCTTCGATGCTTCGAGCATATATCGCTCGATCTCAACCGTGTCTACCTCGTCAATTCGCGGACTGCTGAGGACTGTGTGCGTCGTCAGCCCTGAGCCAAAACCGATGATAGCAGCCTCCTCGGCCTCCGGATGCATAGCGAGCGGCAGCATGGCTAAAAGGACCATGGTCGATTCATCCGGGAACGGATCAGTCCGCAGATCGGAACGCATCCTGATCCCCGCATCCACTTTTCCGTTCGTGCGAATGCTCAGGACGCCGTCATTCGTCAGAGCTAAACTGACCGTTGCCGTCTTCCCATCCTTGTGGTACAGAATCTTGGTATCTTTCGTCGTCAGCAGCTTCCCATGACGGTATACTCCTGAGGCCATTTCATAAGGATCAAGAGTGACCGCGAAAGCAGTTCCGGCAATGGCCAGCGCACAGGCAATGGTGACAGCGACAGGCCTAGCCATAGTAATATTCTTTGCCGCACTCCACAGGATGACGACCCCAAGTGCAATATCAAGGCTCGCACCGAAGATCAACAGTCCTTTTAATCCCAGCATCGGCATACCGAAATGAACAGCAAGAAAGACCCCCATGATGGCCCCTACCGTATTCGCCGCATATACCGTCCCGATGCTTTTTTCGCCATAGCCGCGCTTCAGCAAGATAAGGGTGATGAGCGGCAACGTCATTCCTGCGCAGAACGTGGTGGGCAGCATAACTGCCAATGCTATGGCATTGCTGGACAGATTGTACAGAACATACCCCCCCTCCGTCTTGCCCAACGTCTGCATCAGCCATTGCATAACGCCAAACGTGTAGCCATACACCGGCAAGGTGGAAAGCGCACAAAGACCCATCATGATCTGAATGTGCGATAGGGAGCGTTCGGGGTTCGCGAGCCGGTCGATCCTGCGTCGCATCCACAAGCTGCCAAATGCAAGACCGCTGATAAACGAGCTCAGCATCACCTCAAAAGCATGGGTGGAACTGCCCAACACGAGGCTCAGCATCCGTATCCAACCTATCTCATAGATGAACGAGGCAAGTCCAGTAATCAATGAAACGAGAAGGAATAGCACATACACCCTGCGCGATGGATACCCCCGCTGCCGGTCCTGTTCATCGACGCGGCCCCGTTCCGCATATGCCGGCGTCTGTCTTTTCATCAACAGATAAACAGACACAGCCAGGGCAATATTGATAATCCCGGCAAATCGGATGGTCCAGGGCAGGCCTAGGATGCGAATGAGCAGAAAGCCGCTTACCAAAACACCGATCGCCGCCCCGATACTGTTGGTGAAGTACAGCAAGGAAAGTGTCCTACCCGGATCGTGCGGCGATAAGCGTATGATCCCGGCACTCATCAACGGAAAGGTCATTCCCAGAAGTATCGACTGGGGAAGGATCATCAGCGTGGACAGCGTCCATTTGTAAACAGTTATACTTATCGTCGAGGAAAGAGAGGGAATAATACTGGTATAGGAGAGTTGAACTGCCTGGTCAAAAGTATTGTGAAATACTAAGGCAAAAAACCCAATAACGCCTTCCACGACGGCATAACTTATCAGCAGATTTCTCTTCTCAACGGCATATCGGCTGCTGAGCCACGATCCGAGCGCCATACCACCCATAAAGATAGCCAGGACAAGTGTCTGCGCATATGCAGCATGTCCGAGAAAAAGCTTCAGATATTGGGTCCAGATCGATTCATAGATGAGGCCGGAAAACCCTGATGCAGTAAAGATGATCAGGAAGATCATCAATCGTGAGTTCACTCTTCCATTCATACGTATCTCCCCCGATCGAGTCGCCCCGTTCCTGGCATAGTGCAGTCATTCAGCAAGAAACGTATGCCATGCAGCAAGAATGAGGCGCATTGCCTGCCGGAGTGATCACCACCGGACCCTCTCGACCGGACGCTTTTGCGGATGCTAGCAGGCTTCTTCGTCAACACCTTCTGTTGCACCTCTTCGTTAACACGAGATTCGCATAATTATAACAGCAGGCGGCTGAAAAAGCAAAAGCAAGCAGACGCACGGTCAAGGACGGATCAGGCGAGCATCGAGCAGGGCATTAGACAGCATCATGGTCGGCGGTCCCTTGTGAGCGCGCCTCTCACAAGACCTTGATAAAGACTTATCGGTCGCCTTTTTGCCACCTAATTTCGTATCGGACAGCCGGGACTGTGCATGCTGATATCAGGCAGTACCATGCATGGAACTTGTTCGGTAAATGGCGAGGAAGGGAATTCTTGCCGCTAGGCAACAGCGAGACCAAAAGACCCTGTCAGGGAATGGAGCATATTCTCGACTGCCAATTAATTTACTTGAAATTACAATAGATTAAGTGTAACTTGGTTCACTAGTGTCCTCCAAGTCCAGGATTTGATGAGCACCTCTCCGCATGAGCGTTCCTGCGACAAATATACGTATTACGAGAAACGATAGATCGATTGAACTTATTGATTTGATGATTTTTTAAGCTGGTAGAGATGCTATGCCAGCGTACATCCTCTTGCAGGCATTGAACGACTGATCGTCGGCGTTAGAAAGAAAAGCCATGACAATAGCAGGGTGGAAGAAATACGTCTATTCGTTGATCGCAAAGGAGCTGTCACTGATCACCCGGTACTATGATCGGGTACTGCAGTGGATGCCTCGTCCGGACGACAGCGGGCTGCTATTGGATGCCCTTGACTGCCCACAGAAAAAGGTGATCAAGGACACCGATCCCTTCCCCGACTGTTCAAAAGATCATACGACCAGGACCGCTGTCTTGCTGAACGGCACGATCAATCACCATTACGATATCCAGGGCCTGTTATTACAGATAGCCCCGCGGTTATCGAGAACGTCAAGGATCTTGATCGTCGCCTACAATCCCTATTTCAGCTGGCTCTATCGCCTTGCCAATCGTATCGGCATCAGAAAGGGCGAGGAGCCGACGACCTTCGTCACCCGCGTTGACCTGGAAAATATCGCTCAGCTCGCCGGTTATGACATCGTCAGGACACACCTCGAGGTCTATGTTCCCTGGAAGCTCTTCGGCATCGGTACCCTCTTGAACCATGTTCTTTCTGCCATCCCTGTCGTGCGCTGGCTCGGCTTGGTATACCTGGCCGTGCTCCGGCCGGTCATACCTGAGGCATCAGCAGTCAGACCATCGCTGTCCTGCGTCGTCCCCGCGCGGAACGAGCGCGGCAATATAGAGAACTGCATTCGGCGTCTCCCTGATCTTGGATGCGACCTTGAGGTCATCTTCGTCGAAGGCCATTCATCAGACGGTACCTGGGAGGAGATCCTTCGGATCAAGGATGTGTATGGAGCCCGCTATACCATCAAGGCATTCCAGCAGACCGGGAAGGGGAAAAGCGACGCGGTGAGGCTCGGGTTCTCACAGGCAACGGGAGATCTGCTGACCATTCTCGATGCGGATCTGACCATGCCTCCCGAGCTTCTGGGCCGATTCTATACGGCCTACTGCCAGGGGCACGCAGACTTTATCAACGGCTCCCGCCTGGTGTATCCCATGGAAGGTAACGCTATGCGGTTCTTGAACCGCCTGGGGAACGTTTTCTTCGCGAAAGCATTGAGCTGGGTGCTCGACACACAGATCGGTGACTCCCTGTGCGGGACGAAGCTCCTTGCCCGGCATGATTATCAACGCATGGTCTCCTGGCGAAGGGATTTCGGTGATTTTGACCCTTTCGGCGATTTCGAGCTCATTTTTCCCGCAGCCGTCCTTGGATTAGGAATCATTGATATTCCGATCCGCTACCAGGACCGCACGTACGGCAGTACCAATATCAGCCGCTTCCGCCACGGATTGATGCTGCTGAAAATGACCTGTATCGGGCTGTACCGTATCAAGCTGGGCATCGCTCGAGGAGTTCCGCAAAGGACGTAATACTCCAGTCTCTCTCCAAAAGTGCAGCTCGTTGGCAGGTAAGTCGTCCCCTTCCCTGCAGCGTATGGAGGAAGGGCGCAGCATTTTTTTACTTTTTCATGCCAGAGCGACGGCCGCATGCAACGAATATACTGGCGAAGTAACACTGCATTTCACGCGAGGCCAAAAAACCACGAAGCGTTTTCTCCGACGATTGTTCAACGGTTTCCAATCGCTCTTCAAGGATGCATTGATGCGAAGCGCAGGATGACACCTGTACGAATTTTCTCGTGTTTGTTGACCACGCGTCACCCTGCTCGGGAGTGCAAATAGAACGTTGTGAAACGATCATATGAAGCTCATCATCCAAATACCGTGTTATAACGAGGCCGAAACCCTCGCAATCACCCTCCGGGACCTCCCGAGAGCAGTAGAGGGCTTCGATACCGTCGAATGGCTGGTTATCAATGACGGCAGCACGGACAACACCGCAGAGGTGGCAAGGGCGAACGGGGTCGGACATATCGTCACCTTCAGTAAGAATCAGGGATTGGCCCGTGCGTTCATGGCCGGGCTCGATGCCTGCTTGAAACGGGGAGCGGACGTGATCGTGAATACCGATGCTGACAATCAGTACAGCGCTCAGGACATCCCTCTTCTGATTAAACCGATACTGGACAAGAAAGCGGAAATGGTCATCGGCGCCAGGCCTATTTCTGAAATAAAGCACTTCCGGTTTATGAAGAAGCAATTACAGAAACTAGGGAGCTGGGTCGTACGATTAGCCAGCAAGACAAACATACCGGATGCTCCAAGCGGTTTCCGCGCCATGAGTCGTGAAGCGGCGTTGCGCCTTAATGTTTTCAATGACTATACCTACACGCTGGAGACCATCATTCAGGCAGGACAGAAGAACATGGCAATTGTCTCCGTGCCTGTTCGGGTAAACGAGGACCTCAGGCCTTCCCGGCTGGTGAAGAGCATACCGGGCTACGTGCAAAAGTCGATCATCACCATTATACGAATTTTCGTCGTGTACAAGCCTTTTCGTTTTTTCATGGCCTTTGGCCTGCTCTTATTCCTTGCAGGCTTCGTGATCGGGCTCAGATTCCTCTACTATTTCTTTCATGACAAGGGCGCCGGTCACATTCAATCACTGATCCTTGCTTCCATCCTCCTAGGCATCGGATTCCAGACGATGCTGGTAGCGTTCCTTGCAGATCTTCTAGCAGTGAATAGAAGATTGATGGAGGATGTGCAGTTCAGGTTGAGAAAAAGCGAAAGCCGCAAGGGAGACGCGGAGGACACATCGAAGGAGAATGTATGCTCGTTGAAAATATCGACCACGAAGGAACGACCATCGCTATCATAGTATCCTGCAGGTTTAACGAGGAAGGAATTCACTTTTTCACGCCTGACGATTTCTCCCAGCAATTGGGCTTCATGAAGCATCCGACGGGCAAAGTGATCGAACCGCACGTGCATAATGCCGTGGCCCGGGAAGTCCATTATACGAACGAGGTGCTGTTCATCAGAAAAGGGAAATTGCGCATAGATTTTTATGATGAGCAGCAGCGGTATCTCAAGAGCCG
>JAAXXJ010000189.1 GCA_013334545.1 Nitrospirota bacterium
GAATGATATTGAATGGGCTTTTTCGCGGCATATGCATCCTCCATGGTTGCAATTATGCCACAGGCTGCTTTTGAATACAAGCCTATTTTACGTAACCATATTTATAAATTAATGTACTTAGTCCTCTGCCGGAAGGACCGGTGTCCTGATGATCGATTCCTGCATTTCCCGGTCAGCGACCGCAGGAAGGCTGCAATATCATCCGCTATTCCGGTCATCAGGTCCCGACCCAGCTGCACCTTGGCCATGATCACGACTGCATCGGCAAGGCGGTCCACGGACCCATCATGGAAGTACGGCGGCGTCATGGCCACGTTCCTGAGCACCGGGACCTTGAACACGAACCTGTCCGCCTCGTTCTTCGTCACCGCGAACCTGCCCTCATCGACCTGCACGCTCTTCGTGTACTTCTGGTAAGACTCCAAGATGCCGAACTTCTGGTACCTCTTGCCCCCCAGGTAGGGGCTGAAGTGGCAGGTCATGCAACCCATATCCATCAAGGTCTTGAGCCCCCGCTTCTGCTGGTCCGTGAGTACTTTGGCGTTACCCTGCAGGAAGTCGTCGAAGGGCGCCGGCGTCATGCGCGTCCGTTCAAAGGCGCCGATCGCCTTCGCGAAGTTCTCCACCGCCACCGGCTCCTTGTCATTGGGAAAAGCCGCCTTGAACAGGATCACGTCGTCCTTCATTCCCTTCAGGACCTTTTCGACCGCTTCGTTGTTCGGCATGCCGAAGGCAGGCGGACCGGTCACCGCCTGTCTCGCCTGGTCCTCAACGCTCGTCCGGTTCCCGATCCAGTGCGCCGAGATCTGGTCCGCTGCGTTCAGGATCGTGGGCGAGTTGCGCGGTTTCTCCTTGCAGCGGTTGCCGATCGCCTTCCGGAGCCCGTCTGCGGCATAGAGCCCGGGGGGATGGCACTTGGCGCAGCTCACGGTCCTGTCGATGGCGATCCGGGATGCGAAGAAAAGCATGTTCCCGAGCTTCACCTTTTCCGGGGTGATGGGATTGTCCGGGGACGGCATAGACGCCGGCAATGCCCGAGAATCGCCTTGGCCCTGTTCATTAGGTCGTCGTCAGGTCCAGCGGCGAGCAGCGGTACAGCGCAGCACAAGACTGCACAGAGAACTGACACGATCGCTATCGCTGTACACCTTTCGAGCATTTCATGGCGGCCCCCTCCTGGTCCAGGATCATGAACGGAATAGAGCACTGCGTTATAGGTAGATTACAGCGTAGATGATCCAATGCCTGTATGACCCCGGCGCATCCTATGCAACTTTATGAGTAAGACCTGAGGAGGATGAACAGGAGAAGACGGTCATTCGGATGGGAAATATGCGAATCTTTTGAAGTGTCTTTGTTACGCGCGAATAAGCCGTCCTAATGATGTTCGCCGGCAAAGACCTGAGAGATCAGCTGAACGGCCTCCGGCTCAGGCCGTCTCGATCGTCTCCGGGATCTACGTTCTCCGGGGCTTGGCGCGGCGCGTGGGTACGGCGTTCCAGGGATCGTCGGGCCAGGGGTGCTTGGGGTAGCGGCCCTTCAGGTCCTTCTTCACCAGCGGATAGCTGTTGTTCCAGAATCCCTTCAGGTCCTGCGTGATCTGGACCGGCCTGCGCGCGGGCGAGAGAAGATGGAGCAGGAGCTTCACCCTGTTGCCCGCAATCGTTGGCGTGTCGGCAAGCCCGAACATCTCCTGGAGCTTCACGGCAAGCACCGGCTGGCTGCCGGCTGCGTAGTCGATCATCACGCGGCTGCCGCTCGGCACAGCAATGGTTGTCGGCGCGCGCTCCTCCAGCAGCCGTCCCTGCTCCCGCGTCAGCCGGGCCCTGAGCGCGGGCAGGATGTTCAGGCCGGAAAGCTGCTGGCCGGTCCTGATGCCGCCCAGCCGCGGCACAAGCCATGTTTCAGGCCGGGAGAGAAGCTCAGCGCACGAAAGGTCCGGCCACGGCTCTTCCGGGAACGCTTTTTTCAAAAGCTCCACCCTGCCCTGGAACTGCCTCACTTCACCGCTGAACGTGAGCATGTTCGGCGTGGTCCGTATGACCTCGCACAGAATGGGCGCAGCCTCGTCATCTTCCGATAGGAAGGTCCTGCTGGACAGCAGGAGCGATCCGTAGCGCTCCTCCCGTGCTGCAACGACCCTATTCTCCTTCCGGTCCCACTCCACGCTCCGGGCGGTCTCGATTCGGTCAGCGCATTCTGCGCGCAGAAGCTCCTCCGTTACCGGCGCCGCCAGGTGGATGAAGCCTTCTGCACGCTCCCCGGCATCGACGGATACGGCGATGATGAACGGGTTGTCGCCCAGGTGGCTGTCCTTCGACAGGCGGACGCCCCTTCCCTGCACATGGACGAAACGGCCCCCGCCTTCGCTGCGGCGCTTGCAGACCCGGTCGGGAAAAGCGGCCAGCAGGAGGCGTGACACGGTTTCGGGGTCCACGGCATCGCTCCCCGTGGCTTCGGGCATCAGGTGCTTGAGCTGTGTCGCGGTCCTCTCCACGGAACGGAGCGCGGATTGGTCCGCACCACCGCCCGAGGACTTTTTGCGCCGCCAGGCCCGGAGGGAGTCGATCCGCTCAGTGAAGTCAGGATCATCGACGACGTGGGCCGCAGAACTGTGCCGGAATATATCGCGTTCCGTGACCAGGGCAGCGAGGTCCGCGCCCAGGCTGACGCAGCCGAGCTCCTTGGCGAGGAGCATGAGGCGTGAGAGCCGCGGATGGAGCGGCAGGCGGGCCATGGCCCGGCCAAGGGGGAGGACCGAACCCGATGCGTCCAGTGCACCCAGGTCTCGGAGCAGGCCGAGACCTGCTTTCCAGGCCGCATGAGGCGGCGTGTCGAGCCACGACAGGGCAGCCGGGTCCTTCACGCCCCAGACCGCGAGCTCCAGGGCAAGAGGGGCCAGGTCGGACACCAGGACCTCCGGCTGCGTGAACGGGACCATGCTCTGAAGGCTGTGCCTGCCGTAGAGGCGATAGCATACGCCCGGTCCGAGCCTACCTGCGCGGCCCTTGCGCTGCTCCGCCGAGGCCCGGGACACGGGAACGGTCACGAGCCGGTTCATGCCCGTGGCAGGGTCGTACCGGAGCATGCGCGTCAGGCCGGCATCGATGACCACCCGGACGCCCTCGATGGTCAGGCTCGTCTCGGCGATGTTCGTCGCCAGCACGATCTTCCGTTGCTCGCGGGACGGCACGATGGCGCGCTCCTGTTCCTCGAAGGGCAGGTCGCCGTAGAGCGCGTGGAGCGCGATGCGCTCTTCATTCAGATCGAACGCGTTGGTCAGCTCGCGGGCGCAGGCGCGGATCTCGCCGGACCCGGGCAGGAACACAAGGATGTCGCCGTTGGTCTCCCGGAGCGCGGTCCGGACCGCAGCAGTGATGCGGGGCGGCAGCGGCCCGGGCCGCTCCTCCTCAAGATAGCGCTCTTCGACGGGATAGGATCTGCCGGCGGAGGTGATGACGGCTGCCTCGCCGAGGAGCGCGGCGATGGGGCCGGTGTCCAAGGTCGCCGACATGACCAGGACCTTCAGGTCCGTGCGCAAGCCTTTGCGGACGTCGAGGCAGAGCGCGAGCGCCAGATCGGCGTGGATGCTCCGCTCGTGGAACTCGTCGAAGATGACCAGGCCTGTGCCTCCGAGGCCGGGGTCCGCCTGAAGGCGGCGGGTGAGCACGCCCTCGGTCACGACCTCGATGCGCGTCCGCGCCGACACCTTCGAATCGAATCGGATGGTGTACCCGACGGTCCCGCCGGCCTCTTCGCCGAGCGTGCGCGCCATCCACCGCGCCGCGGATACCGCGGCGATCCTGCGCGGCTCGAGCATGACGATCCTGCCCTGATCCGGCGGCAGCACATCGAGGAGCGACAGGGGGACACGCGTGGTCTTGCCCGCGCCCGGCGGTGCGTGCAGGACCACTGACGGATGGCCGCGCACTGCCTCGTTCAGTTCGGGAAGGATGGCATCGATGGGATAGGAGATCATGATATTCCGATCCAGCTGCGGTCAAAGGGCAGGCCGGATGAACACAATGCGCAAATCATCGCGGCAACAGGAAGAGCGTACTACATCTTGCGGGTGTTGACAAGGAATATGGCGATGCTCATTTCAAACAGTTGCTCGGTATTGTATCGATTGCCCAGACTTCCTCACCTACACCTAGTCTGCAATTTCCATAAATCGAATCAATCATCATATACAGGTTGTAAATTGAATGAACGGCCGCCTGAACCTCACCGATAGAGCGCAGCGGAACCGGCGTAGGTTCCAGGCGGTTGTTGACCCCCGCGTGTTCATTGCTTCATCAACAACAGACTCAAAGCCATCACCAGCATGCCTGCCACCAGTCCGAAGAGACTGTCATGACCTTTTCCATAGGCCCTGCTTGTCGGAAGCAATTCATCCAGGCTGATATATACCATGATGCCCGCCACGCCACTGAAAAGGATGCCCATTGCCTCCGATGGGATCTCTCCGGAGTTGCCTCCCAGGAACAACCAAATCGCCAGGTAGCCAATGCCGGCCCCGACCGGCTCGGCCAATCCACTGAGCACAGAATAGAGGAACGCCCTCTTACGACTTCCTGAGGCATAGAAGATCGGCACCGATACACTGATCCCCTCGGGGATGTTGTGAAGTGCGATCGCGACTGCAATGGCGAGGCCGAGGTGTGGATCCTGGAGGGCGGCGAGGAATGTGGCCAAGCCTTCCGGGAAATTGTGAATACCTATGGCTATGGCCGTGAACACCCCCATCCGCATCAGCTTATGATGACCGGCGCTGTGATCGTGGAGCCCGGCTCCCCGCGCTGATTCGCGTGCCGCGGCATTGTGGAAATCGGGCGGGAGCGCGAGCGGACTGTGGAGCGGCATGGTCTCGGCTTCCGCGTGCGTTTCGTGCGGGTTCTCGGCGGCTGGAATCAAGTTGTCGATCACCCCGATCAGCAACATCCCGCCGAAGAAGGAGGCGGAGTTGATCCAATGTCCCCAGTAGTCGCCATAACGTAGCGTAACAGCTTCGCCGCCCTTGACTAATACCTCCACAAATGCAACATAAAGCATCACGCCGGCCGAAAACCCCGTTGCCACCGAGAGGAAACGGTAGTTCGTTCTCTTGGCCGTGAACGCGATGATGCTGCCGATGCCGGTAGCCATTCCCGCGAACAACGTCAGTCCAAATGCTATCCAGATGTTTCTCATGATCTATGCTTCTCGGTCCAGCTTCAAAGCTCATTGGCGGGCGTTAGCCCGTCCACTGGAGCGCCTGGTTCGAGCGCCTTTATCGCCTCGGGCTGCGTCTGCGCTAGAGGGCGGCGTGCCACGAAAAACTCATAGGCATAGAAGTCGGAATGGCGGCGGTGCATTTCAGCCTCTTCGGCGAGTTGGTCAAGTATGGCCAAGGCTTCCACATCACCGGTGTATTTGCCGCGCAACTCGGCGATGAGCTTTTCCATCGGCGTATAGAAATCGTCCCACCACGCTTCATCAGGCAGGGTGAAGTGCCCCACAAGCTCGAATCCGATGTCCCGTATCGCCGCCACATCATCATTCAGCCACCCCATGGTCGGATAATCCAGATCGAACCCGGCCTTTACCTCGGGAGGAGGGTTCTCCTTGCGCCAAACCGCATCGGTGAAAGCCAAGTAGCCGCCGGGGCGCAGCAAGCCATGGCAGATGCGAAGGGCGTCCCGAAGTCCGATGTTGTAAAGTGCGCCCTCCGACCAGATGAGGTCGAAAACACCGAGCGGCTGCCCCGGGCGGGCCATATCCCCCACGATGGCACTGATGCGTTGCGAAAGCCCACGCTCTGCAATCGCCGCCTTCAGCCGTTCGATGCTCGGCGCATGGTTGTCGATTGCCACGATGGAACCTGACGTAAGTTCGGCGAGCTGCAGGGTCTGTCCCCCGACGCCGCACCCCAAGTCGAGGACCGCGGGGGATTCTCGCAATTCGCTGCACAGACCAAGGGCCCTGGCGGCGCAAGTGCGGTTGCCGGGCCCCTGACGGGGCAGGTTTTCGTAAACCTCAAAGAAGATCTCCCAGAAGCGAGGCCCGGCTTGGTTCATGCGACCTGCCCTTCCTGACGGTGACGCACCATGAGCATGTGTAGTCCGTTTGGGACGTCGTCGAATTCCCTGTC
>JAAXXJ010000190.1 GCA_013334545.1 Nitrospirota bacterium
GTGCCTCGGATGCCATGGTGAGCGGGGATTGACGGTCAAATTCCCGAGCGGTGAGGTCCTTGATGCGTTCATCGACGCGAACAAGTTCAAATCATCGGCGCATCAATCCCTCTCCTGCTCCGCCTGTCACGTCGAATTCTCGGCCAAGAACCACCCGCAGCACACGTTCCGGAGCCGGGAACAGTACAGCAGCAAGGCCTCATCCGTGTGCCGCCAGTGCCATGCTGAGGAGCAGCTGAAGAAATCCCCGGTCCACGCGTCGCTCCTGGCAAAGGGCAACAAGGCACCGGTATGCTCAGGCTGCCACAATCCCCACACGGTAACACCCGTTGCCGGCGGCAAACAGTTCGTCTCCGAGAAGGACCACTGCCTGCGATGCCACCAGCACGCCATGGGCATAACCCTGCGGAACGGAGAGAAGGTCTCCCTGAAGGTCGATGCGGCAGTGCTGGAAAGGTCGGTCCATACCAAGCTCGCTTGTTTCGACTGTCACTTCGGCTTTTCCGCCACTCAGCATCCCAAGCGGAAATTCAACACATCCCGCGATTTTTCCATTGCTCAGGCCGAAGCGTGCCGCCGCTGCCACTTTGACAAGTACACCAAGACCCTGGAAAGCATCCACTATGCGATCCTGAGTCAGGGGAACCTGAAGGCACCGGTCTGCACTGACTGCCACGGCGCACATTCGGTGGTTCAGGCGCGGGCGGACAAGCTCCAGAGCTCGAAGCGGTGCGGCAGGTGTCACCAGACAATATTCGGGACATACACGCAGAGCGTCCACGGCACCGCGCTCGTCCAGGAGAACAACACCGACGTCCCCATCTGCGCCGACTGCCATACGGCGCACAGCATCCAGGGCGCCCACACTCAGGATTACCGGGACAAGGTACCGGAGATCTGCGGCAAGTGCCACGGCAACAGCGCCCTCATGAAGAAATACGGCCTCAACCCCGGCGTCGTGAACTCCTATCTCCAGGACTTCCATGGCGTGACCCTGACGTTCTACCAGCGCCAGAAGGACGGGACCGTACCGGACAGCGCACGGAAGCCCATCGCCACCTGCGTCGACTGCCATGGGATCCATGACATCACCAAGACCACGGGCCCGACGACGAACATCGTCAAGGCGCGCCTCAAGAACCGCTGTCAGAAATGCCATGCCGGCGCCACGGAGGAGTTCCCGGACGCGTGGCTCTCCCACTACGAGCCAAGCCTCACTAACGCACCGCTCGTGTTCCTGATCAACCTGACCTACAAGTTCTTCATCCCGTTCATGCTGATCGGACTGATTTTGCAAATACTACTGCACGTCTGGCGGTATGCGGTCAACCGGTGAGCCGGAGAGAACAACCATTCCGCTGAAGGAGGGATCGCCGTGGCAAACAAATCTCATGTGTTCATAAAAAGGTTCGGGATCGGCAGGATCGTGGAGCACCAGGCTAATGCGCTGGTCTTCACCCTCCTGGTGATCACCGGGCTCTCGCAGCGGTTTCACGAATATAAAGCGTCCCACTGGATCATCAAGACCATCGGGGGGGTGGACACCCTGCGGGTGGTCCACCGCGCGTCGGGGATCATCTTTGCCCTGCTGATCGTCGTGCATATCGCCGTGGGCATTTACGGCATCATGAAAAAACGGTGGCCAGCCGCGATGATGGTCAATGTGAACGACTTCCTGAACGCCATGGAGAACATGCGGTACTACTTCGGGATCACGAACCACCCCGCCCTCTGCGACCGGTACGACTATAAGCAGAAGTTCGAGTACTGGGGCGTCATTGCCGGCGGATTCCTGATGATCTCCACGGGGCTGGTCCTCTGGTTCCCTGTCAACGTCGCCCGGTTCCTGCCGGGCGAGGTCATCCCGGCGGCAAAGGCGGCCCATTCGAATGAGGCGCTGCTCGCGTTTCTGGTCATCGTCACCTGGCACATCTACAACTCGATCTTCAGCCCCGAGGTCTTCCCCCTCGATACGGCCATATTCACCGGAAAGATATCCCGGGAGCGTATGGTCCACGAACACCCGCTGGAGCTGGCTCGCATCGAAAACGTTCCCGTCGAGGAGATCGTGAAACATCATCACACCCATCCCATAGACCCGGGATCGAATCAGGGCGGGGAGGCATAGCGCCCCCTCGCCGTTCCCTTCCTTCGGCTCCGTCTCCGCGGCCGTGGATGCGCGCTGCTCGACGAAGCTCGGGAAGTGTGGTATTATGATCTACCATTGACCAACCCGGGGCTCCCTGCCCGGACACATACCCTATGCAAAAACGGATTATCGTTTCCATCCTCCTTAGCGTTCTCATCATCCTCATCAGCCTCGGCCTGGTGAGCTATCGCCACATTGAAAAAAGCATTGAACGGTCCTATAAGGACCATCTCACCGAGGCGAAGATCATCGGGACCTCCATCGACCACATCCTCGAAGAGAACCTGACCCGCCTCTATGACATTTCTCTGTCCGACAGGATCGACATTGCGGACAACAGCTGGCTGCCGGAGCAGGAGGCGCTGAAAACCGCCTACCATTACTCCATCTTCACCGACGGCGTGTTCCTTCTTGACAAGATCGGGAACGTCCTCTTGACGTACCCACCCCGCGGGGGTTGGTCCATCAACATGATCGGCATCCCGCCGGTGGGCAAGGTCATCAGCGACATGCGGCCCGTCATCTCGAGCGTCTTCACCATGGAGCCGTCCCAGCGGAAGGTCATTGTCGCCCTCGTCCCTCTTAAAAACAGGAACGGCGACGTTGTGGGAGCCGCCGGAGGATTCATCGATCCCACGAACTATCAGATCACACAGATCCTGACATCTATTGCAGCAGCGAAAACGACCAACATCGAACTGGTGGACAGCCAAGGGATCGTCATCGCCTCGAACCATCCCGAGAGCATCCTGACCGGGATCGACCACAACAAGTTCCTGGGCAAGCTTATCGCGGAGAAAAAGAGCACCGTTGCTACATGCCACCGTTGCCATGCCGCGGCCAAAGAGTCGATGCGCAGGACCGAGGACGTTCTGGTCTTCACTCCGCTCGATCTCGCTCCGTGGGGCGTGGCGTTCCGGTTCCCCAAGGACATCATCTACGCCCCTTCCCAATCACTTAAAGCTGGCTTCCTCATGCTCGGCATCATTTCCCTAGCCACGTCATTCGTGCTGGCCCTCGGGATGAGCAGGAGCATCGTAAAGCCGGTCCGGCAGCTGATCCAGGCAACGGGAAGGATCGCCCGGGGCAATCTCAGTGAGGCAGTGAACATCGAGAGCACCGAGGAGATCGGCACACTGGCCAGCAGTTTCGAAGGCATGCGGCAGAAGCTTGCCGCCTCCCTGGACAGCATCCAGCGCCAGAACCTGGAACTCGAGCAGCGCGTGCGTGAGCGGACTCAGCAGCTCGAGGAAAAGCACGCCGTCAACAGGATCCTGCTGAAGAAGCTGATCACGTCCCAGGAGGATGAGCGCAAGCGGATTGCGAGAGAGCTTCACGACGAGTCGCTTCAGACGCTCTCCGCACTGCTCATGAACATCGAGATGTGCAGATTGCATCCGGACCAGATCAAGCCGCAGAAGGTCGCGCTGATGAAGGATACGGTGACGCATGTCATCAATGAAATGACCAAGGTCATCCAGAACCTCCGGCCTACGGTCCTCGACGACCTGGGATTCGAGGCGGGGATCGTCTGGCTCATCGACCGGAACCTGAAAGAACGGGGCATCAACTGCTTCGTGAACCTCCAGAGCCTGGAGGAAGACAAGCTGCGCCCCGAACTCCAGGTAACGCTCTTCCGCATCATCCAGGAATTGACCACGAACATCGCCCGGCACGCGCAGGCGAAGAATGTCCTCATCCACGTAAAGAACGACAATAAGCTGTTCACCATGACCATAGAGGACGATGGGATAGGTTTCGATACGGGAACGGTGTTCGAGAACACCTTGACAGGAAGAGGCCTCGGCATTCTGGGCATGAAGGAACGGGCAGCGCAGGTGAACGGCACCTTGAAGATCTGCTCGGCCCCCGATCAAGGCACGATGGTCCTGTGCGCCGTTCCGCTATCATCGGAGGTTTGACCATGGCAAAGAAGACGAGGATCCTTATCGCCGACGATCATGCGATGGTCCGCCAGGGCATCGCCTCCTTCCTGGGCATGTCCCAGGAGTTCGAGGTCGTGGGCGAGGCCGCCGACGGCGTGGAGGCCATCGAGGCCGTGAAACGGACCAAACCGGACATCGTGCTGATGGACATATCCATGCCCCGGCTCGGCGGGCTCGAGGCCACGCTCGAGATCAAGAAGTCCTATCCCGAGGTCAAGGTCCTGGTCCTGACGCAGTACGAGGACATGGTCTACATCAAGCGGTTCTTCAAGGCAGGAGCGTCCGGATATCTCCTGAAGAAGGCGGTCGGGGAAGACCTCCTCACGGCGATCCGGTCCGTCATCGAGGGAAAGGTGTACGTTCATCCGTCGATCGCATCGGGGGTGGTGGATGGCTATCTGGGGATACAGAAGGGAGAGCCGCAGGAAGACCCCTACGACCTGTTAACGGACCGGGAAAAACAGGTGCTGAAGCTCATCGCCGAGGGCCACACCCACAAGGAAGCGGCCGACATCCTGAACATCAGCGTCAAAACGGTTATTGCCCACCAGACCAACCTCAGTGAAAAGCTCAAGATCCATTCCCGCGCCGGGCTGATCAAGTTCTCGATCCAGAAAGGGATCATCAAGATCGAGTAGCGCGGGCATCCGAAACCCTGGCCGCACGGGAACGCGCGGTCAGATCTTGCCGTCGACCATCTCACGCATCTCTTTGCCGGCCTTGAAGAACGGCACTTTCTTGGGAGGCACGGAAACCGTCTCGCCGGTCTTCGGATTCCTCCCTTCCTTGGCGCGACGGTGGCGGATCCGGAAGCTCCCGAATCCGCGAATCTCTACCTTGTCCTCTTTTGCCAGGGCGAACTTGATGCTGTCCAGGACAGTATTGACGACCACCTCCACCTGCTTCCTGGTCAGCCCCGGTTTTTTCTCCGAGATCTTGTCGATCAGCTCTGCCTTCGTCATGCACGCTCCTCCTCTGGTGACCTGTTCCTCAATATCGATACTGCAGGCTCATTCTGCTTCGGTCGAGCCCCCGGGTGACAACCTCCGAGAACCATGATGCCGTTTCTTCCTTGAAATATTCCAGGAACGGCATCTTCTTTTCTTTCTTGACGATCTTGGGCTTCCCCTTGATCCCCACCATCTCAGCCGCCACGAGGATGCTGTCCTCGAGGTCGCCAAGCTGGTCCACCAGTTTCAGCTGGAGCGCCTGGCGGCCGGTAAAGATCCTTCCGTCGGCAATGGCCTTTACGTCCGCTTCCGGGAGGTTCCTCCCTTTTGCCACGGCCTCGATGAACTGGTTGTGCACATCGTCAATGACCGCCTGCAGCAGTTTCTTCTCGGGCTCCGACATCTCCCGGTAGGGAGATCCGATGTCCTTGTACTCACCTGCTTTGACCACCATCCCCTTCACGCCGATCTTTTCGAGCAGTTTCTCCACGTTGGCGAACTCCATCTTGACGCCAATGCTGCCTGTCAGCGTCCCCGGATTGGCGACGATCCGGTCACCGGCCGCAGCGATGTAGTAGCCCCCCGAGGCCGCGACGGACCCAAGGGATATGACAACCTTCTTCTTGCCCGTCTTCCTGGCGTTCAGCACCGCGTTGTAGATCTCCTGGGACACGACCACGCCGCCGCCGGGGCTGTCGATCCTGATGATGATCGCCTTAACGGAGGAATCATCGGCATGATCGTTGATCTCTTCCACGATATGATCGGCATTGATCAACAGGCCCTCGATCTTCACCAGGGCGACCCTGTCCATTCCCGGCAGCGGCGCCAGGGGCTTGGACGACCTTCCTCCCGATACGAGGGTGGCAAGGTACAGGACCGCGAAAAAGATGACGCCCAACCCGAACGCGGCGACCAGGATCATGAGGATCGGTTTGTTCTTCATGCGAGTCCTCAGTTCCCCCGGTCTTTCATCAGCGAACCGATGGACGTGTCGAATTTCTCCTGCTGTTTCATGAACTCCTTCAGGCTCGCCTTATCCTGTCCCTTGATATGCGCCTTGATGGAGAGGGCTACCT
>JAAXXJ010000501.1 GCA_013334545.1 Nitrospirota bacterium
CGATCTGATCCGGGTCGTGTCCGAGACCCGGATCCCGTTGGCAAGGGTGTCTTTTCTGTACATGATGCTCCGTTCCGGTCACCGGCAGCCGATCCCGAAAAAACAGCCACAAAGACGGACTGCGCGTCTTTGTGGCAGGAAATTGCCTCCGCGGTCTCCCGTTATTTCTCTTTGCCGTGGCCCTGCGCCTGATGGGCAGCGGCCCGCTCCTGCACGATCTTCTGGGACAGATGGCTGGGCACGTCCTCATACCCGGAGAACTCCATGGTGTACATGCCCCTGCCGCTCGTGAGGGAGTTCAGCGTCGGCGCATAGGACAACATCTCGGCCATGGGCACGAGGGCCTTGATGTTCTGGCCGCTGGCCTGCGGGACGACGCCCTGCACCTTGCCGCGGCGCGAGTTCAGGTCGCCGATGACCGCGCCCAGGGTGTCGTCCGGCGCGATCACCTCGACGCTCATGATGGGTTCGAGCAGCACCGGTTTGGCAGCCTCCATCGCCTTCTTGAAGCCCATGGATGCGGCGATCTTGAAGGACATCTCGGACGAGTCCACCGTGTGGTAGGATCCGTCCACCACCGTGGCGCGGATATCCACCAGGGGGTAGCCGGCGAGGAACCCTTCATGCAGGGCCTCGATGAGGCCCTTCTCGACGGCAGGGATGTACTGCCGCGGGATCACGCCGCCCACGATCTTGTCCACGAACTCAAAGCCCGCGCCCCGCTGCAGCGGCTCGATCTCGATCCACGCATCGCCGTACTGGCCGTGGCCGCCCGTCTGCTTCTTGTACTTTCCCTGGGCCTTGGCCCGGGCGCGGATGGTCTCCTTGTAGGGGACCTTCGGGGTCTTCATCTTCACGTCCACCCCGAACTTTCGCTTGAGCTTTTCGATGGTCACTTCGAGATGGACCTGGCCCATGCCGGAGAGGACCATCTCCTTCGTCTGCTCGTCAAAGACGAATTTGAGCGTCGGGTCCTCATCAAGGATCTTGTGCACACCCGTGCTCACCTTGTCCTCATCGCCCCGTGACTTCGGCTCGATGGCGTAGGACATGACCGGGTCCGCGAACTTCGCGAATTCCAGAATGATCGGATGCGTCTCGGCGCACAGGGTCTCACCGGTGAGCGTATCCTTGAGCTTCGCGGCGGCGCCGATCTGACCGGCCGTCAGGACCTGGACAGAGACCTGTTTCTTCCCCTGGATGTGGAACAGCGAGCCGATCTTCTCTCTGACCTGCTTCGAAGAATTATAGACCGTGGAGTCAGACTTGAGAGTGCCCGACAGGACGCGGACCAGGGACAGCTTGCCCGCGAAGGGGTCGATGATGGTCTTGAACACGATGGCGGCAAGGTGCTCGTCCGCTGCCGGCTTGCGAATGACCTCACTGCCGGTCTTGGGGTCCTTGCCCTTGATCTGGACGATCCGCGCGTGCTCGGCGGGCGAGGGCAAGCAGGTCAGCACCATATCGAGGAGCGGCTGGATACCCATGTTCCTGACCGGCGACCCGCAGAGCACGGGCAGAAGACCGCCGCCGAGGGTGCCATGCTTGAGCCCGGCGATGACGTCCTCGTCGGGGAGATCGCCCTTGTCAAGGTACTTCTCGAGCATCGCATCGTCGGTCTCGGCCACCTGCTCGACCAGCTTCCTTCGATAGGCCGCCGCCTGCTCCTGCATGTCCGCAGGGACGTCCTTCTCCTCGATCTTGCCGCTCCCGTCCTGGGCGAACATCAGCGCTTTCATCCTGATGAGGTCGACGACGCCGGAGAACTTGTCCTCGAGGCCGATCGGCAGCTGGAGCACGATCGCGTTTTTGCAGAAGTACTTTTCCATGTCTCCCACGGCACGGAAGAAGTCGGCGCGCTCCTTGTCGAGCTTGCTCACGAAGGCGATGCGCGGG
>JAAXXJ010000191.1 GCA_013334545.1 Nitrospirota bacterium
GATTGAACTCGTCCACGTAGACGGTCCCGCGGTTCCGCGCAAGGAGAATGATGAGCGCCAGGGCAACGGCCGCTTCGGCTGCCGCCACCGTAACGACAAAAATGACGAAGATCTGGCCTGTCAGGTTCTGGAGATAATGCGAGAACGCGATCAGGTTGATGTTGGCGGCGTTCAGCATCAGCTCGATGGACATGAGGATGATGAAGACGTTGCGCCGGCTCAGCACGCCCACCACACCGATGGTGAACAGGGCCGCGCTGAGCAGGATATACCAGGACAAGGGAATCATGGGACCTCCAAATACAACGATCGGTAAACGGCATACGGTAGACAGAGGGCAGGAACGTGCTGTTCCCCGTGTGCCGTCTACTGTCTACAGTCTACTCAGTCGTTCTTTTTTTCGCCAGCATCACCGCGCCGACCAGGCCCACGAGCAGGATGACCGATGCGATCTCGAACGGGACCAGGTATTTCGTGTACAGTTCGACGCCAAGTTCCCTGACCCCGGCACCGGCGTTCTTCACGGCCTGGCCGCGGTCCGCCGGGAAGGTCCCGCGCAGGACCAGCAGCGCGATCTCCGCGGCGATGACGAAGCCGAAGCCGACCAGCCAGGGCCAGAAGCGGTTCGCCCGGACTGCCTGGGTCTCCCGGTCCACGCTCAGGAGCATCACCACGAAGAGGTACAGGATGAGGATGGCGCCGGCGTAGACGATGAGCTGCACCGCCGCGAGGAACTCGGCGTTCAGGAGAACGAACACCCCCGCGATATGGAAGAACAGAAGCAGCATGAACATCACGCTATGGATAGGATTCCGGCGGGTGACCATGAGGACCGCGGATACGATGATGACCGCGGCAAAGTAGAGGAAGATGAGCTGGTTGATCATTTCGTCCCCTCCTTTTTCCTGCCAAGGTACTTGTCCCCCACTTCGACGAGCCGGTCCTTGGTATAGAAAACGTCCTTGCGCGAGTAGCAGGCCAGTTCGAAGTTCGGCGACATCTTGATGGCGTTCACCGGGCAGGCATCCACGCAAAATCCGCAGAATACACATCTCAAGAGATCGAGCTCATAGGCCGACACGACCTTCTCATAATCGGGGCCCTTGGTGGTGACGACAGTGATCGCCTTGGCAGGGCAGACCGCCTCGCACAGGCCGCACCCGATGCACCGCTCCTTCTGGCCGGTGTCATCACGGTCCATGTAGTGGAGCCCCCGTGATCCGGCAAAGGGCTTGCGCTTGAATGTCGGGTACTGCCGCGTCACCGCGGGCGTAAGCATGGTCTTGAGCGTGAGCCACATGCCCTCGGCGATCTCGAGCATGAAGATCGTTCTGATTGCTTTTTTCAGTTTAGACATCGTCAGGGACCTTTCCTACCCCGTGAGAACATCCACTGTTTCCGGCGGGGTGAACATCATTGCCATAGCATAACCATGGAACCGACGGCATTCTCTGATCTCCAGTGGGGTCTACATCCAGCCTGCCTGCTTCATGAAAGCCGCGACCAGCAGGGTACCCAGGGACAGCGGCAGCAGGAATTTCCAGGCGATCATCATGAGCTGGTCATAGCGGTACCGGGGAAGCGTCGCCCGGATCCACATATAAAAGAATATGAAAAAGTAGAGCTTACCCAGGAGCCAGATCGTCGGCGGGATGAAGGCAAGGGCCCTGTTGATCCCGGCAATGATGCCGATGTGGCCCAGCCACGTCGGGAAGATCTGGACGGGATTCCAGCCGCCCAGGAACATGATGCTCACCAGCAGGGACACGATCATCATGTTCATGTACTCGGCCATGTAGAAGATGCCGAACCGGATGCCGCTGTACTCGGTAAAGTATCCTGCCACGAGCTCGCTCTCGGCCTCGGGCAGGTCGAAGGGCGCGCGGTTCGTCTCGGCGATTCCGGCGAACAGATAAAGGAAGAACGCGACCGGGCCCACGGGGAGAACGGTGATGAACCATTTCTTGGACTGGGCGTTGACGATGTCGCTGAGGTTCAGTGACCCCGCCATGAGCACCACCGTCACGATCGCGAAGGCCATGGGGATCTCGTAGCTGATCATCTGCGCCGCGGAGCGGAAGCCGCCCATGAGCGAGTACTTGTTGTTCGACGCCCATCCGGCCATGATCACGCCGTAGGTGCCGACGCTCGCCAGGGCGACGATGTAGAGCACGCCGATGTTCAGGTTCGATACCCACAGCGGCACCTTATGCGACAGGATCCCGAAGAAATCCGTCGGAGGTCCAAAGGGGATCGCCACGAAGGCTCCGAAGGCCATCACCAGAAAAATGAGCGGCGCAAGGCTGAACACCCACTTGTCCGCCTTCGCCGGGATGATGTCCTCTTTGAACATGAACTTGACCGCGTCGGCAACCGGCTGCAGGATGCCATGCCATCCGGCGCGCATGGGCCCGAGCCGCGACTGCATGTGCGCGAGCACCTTGCGCTCCATGAGCTGCAGGTACATGGCGTTCGCCAGGATGAAGCTCAGCAGGACCACGACGGGGATCCCGATGCTGACAACGAGAGTGAGGATCTGATGCATATCAGGCATGGTCCGCTCCTATACCTCCACCGCAGTGCGGCAGAGCGTCGAGATCTCTTTGGACCGGGTGATCATCGTCCCGGAAGAGAACAGCAGACGGTCCGACGTGATAACATCGTTCTTCATGACCGTATCGGACGACAGGGAAAGGTCCACATCAGCGCCCGCCAGCGGCGACCGCTCGCGGGGCCAGACGCTGCCCGCGTCAAGGTCGGCATACAGCGGCACGGTGGCCCTGATCTCCTTCAGGATGTCCGCAGGCGACGCGTAGTGCATGGAACTGCCCATCTTCTTGGCCAGCGTGTGCAGGATGTCCCAGTCCGGCCGCGACTCCCCGTGGGGCTCCTCGGCTCGGTTCAGCTGCTGGAGCCGCCGTTCGAGATTGGTGAACGTGCCGGTCTTCTCGGCGATGCTCGACGCGGGCAGGACCACGTCGGCAAGCTTCGCGGTCTCCGTCAGAAAGATGTCCTGGACCACGAGAAACTCCAACTTGTCCAGGATGTCCTTCAGACCCTTGTCGCTCCCCGCCGGATCGTCGCCCATAATGTAAAGCGCCGCGATCTTGCCGGTCTTGATTCCGGCGAGCATCTCCAGCGACGTGAGGCCGGGGTCGTCCGGCAGCACGGCATTCCACGAGCCGGCGAACTTGCTCATCGCATCAGGGCCGACCTTCTGGTAGCCGGGATAGTAATCGGGCATCACGCCCATGTCCAGCGCGCCCTGGAGATTGCTCCTGCGGACGATGGGATAGGTGGTGACGCTTTTCAGCAGCGGCAGGAGCTCCTTGATCTGGGCATATTCCTTGTCCGTGGTCCGTCCGGGAATGATGACCGCGACGCTGTTCGCCTCCTTCAGGATGGCCGCGGCTTGCATCACCCGGTCGCCCCCGCCCTTGCCCGTCTTGAGCGCCGGCAGCAGGTCCGTCAGTGCGGCCTCTGGCGTAAGGTAGTCGAGCACCACCGAGGCGAGACGGTTGAACTTGTTGAACCCGCTGTTCACGAGCACAAGCTTCTTATAGTTCTGGCTCACGGCGCGGACGATCTCGATCCCCGTAAAGGGATTGAGCTCGCCTACGTCCCCGTCCAGGACCAGAACTGCGTCGTGGCCGCCGATCTTCCTGATCTCACCGGAAAAGAAGTCCGTGTCCAGACCCTTCGGGATCTTGAGGCGCGCCAGCAGATCCACGTTGTTCGTTCCCACAACGGACCGCATGAACTTCTGGAAGAGGTAGCTCTCCTCGTTCGTTGTCCTGACCGACCCGAGGCCGCCGATGCTGTCGGCGCCCTTCTTGTTCTTGATCACATGCAGGTTGGTCACGACCATGGCGATGGCCTCGTCCCACGTCGCGGGGACCAGCTCGCCGCCGACCCGCACGAGCGGCGTCGCAAGCCGGTCGGGATGGTGCACGGCGTCCCAGCCGAAGCGCCCCTTGCTGCACAGGTAGTTCCGGGCGGCCGATTTCACCCGCACGATCCTGCCGAGCCGGGATTCGTACGACGTCCTGCAGCCGCAGCCGCAGTAGTTGCAGACCGAGGTCGTCCGGTCGAGGTTCCACGTCCGACCCTTGTACTTGAACTGCTTGGTGGTCAGCGCGCCGACGGGGCAGATCTCCACGCACTCGCCGCAGAATTCGCAGTCAAGCGGCTGGTCGAAGTCGGTGCTGACCTTGGACTTGTCGCCGCGCCGCGTGAAGGCCAGTTCGCCAACGGCGTTCTGCTCCCGGCAGACCCGCACGCATTTGCCGCACAGGACGCAGCGGCTCACTTCGCGGTCGATGACCTTGGAATGGTAGCTCGGCGCCACAGTGCGCTTCGGTTCGTGGAACCGGCTCGGTCCGAGACCGTACTCGTGCACCAGGTCCTGGAGCTGACAGCTGCCGGCCTTGTCGCAGATCGGGCAGTCCAGCGGATGGTTGTTCAGCAGCAGTTCGAGGATGCGCTTCCGCGCCTCGATCAGGTCGGGCGACATGGTCTTGACCGACATGTTGTCGTTCACCGGCGTGGTGCATGAGGGAGTGAACTTCCGGGGGGACTTCTCCACTTCCACGATGCAGATGCGGCAGGAGCCGTAGGGATGAAGCTTGTCATCGGCGCAGAGGACCGGGATCCGCACGCCCGCGGCCTTGGCCGCTTCCAGAATGGTGGCGGTGGGCTTGACCTTGACCGTCACGCCGTCGATGGTTACTGTTACGGTGTTTTCCATAGGTGTTTGACCTTACCCAGCAAATGATGATAATGATTTAACCACTGGCGACTTCGTCGCACACGGTAAATTCAAATGTAGGAAACGAATAGAGTGTCTGTGCCGTCATCTGTGTGTCCCGCGAAGCGGGACCCGTGGTTACCTTCGTTCGTTATGCGTGAGCGCGCTTGCCTTCCTTGATCCACTCCTCGTAGTCGCCGCGGAAATGCTTGATGCTCGACAGGACCGGCTGGATCGCTCCTTCACCCAGCGGACAGAAGCACTTGCCCTTCACGGTCTCGCAGATATAGAGGAGCAAGCCGATGTCCTCGGGTTTGCCCTCGCCGTGCATAAGCCGCTTGTAGACCTGGTAGAGCCATGAGGTCCCCTCGCGGCAGGGCGTGCACTTGCCGCAGGACTCGTGGGCGAAGAACCGGACCAGCGTGTACGCGGCCTGAACCATGTTGACCGTCTCGTCCATGACCATCACGGCGCCGGAGCCCAGCATCGAGCCGGCGGAGACAAGAGAGTTGAAATCCATCTTTACGTCCAGATGGTTCTCGGTCAGCATGGGTGTGGACGCGCCGCCGGGAATGATCGCCTTGAGCTTCTTGCCGCCGCGAACGCCGCCGCAGTGGGTATAGATGATCTCCCGGAGCGTCGTGCCCATGGGAAGCTCATAGACGCCCGGCTTGTTCACCATGCCGCTCACGCCGTAGAGCTTCGGGCCGGGCGCGGTCTCCTCACCGATCTTGGCGTAGGCGTCGGCTCCCATCTTGACCAGGTAGGGAATGTTCGAGAGCGTCTCGACGTTGTTGATGACCGTTGGCTTCCGCCATGCGCCCTGGCTTGCCGGGAACGGCGGACGGATGCGGGGCTGGCCGCGTTTGCCTTCGAGGGACTCGATGAGCGCCGTTTCCTCGCCGCATATGTAGGCCCCGGCGCCGCGGTGCACGGAGAGGTCGAAGTTCACCCCCTTGCCGAGGATGTTCCTGCCGAGATAGCCTTTCGCGTAGGCCTGCTCGATGGCCTTCTCGAGGACGCCGAGGGCCGTGGGATACTCATACCGGAGATAGATGTAGCCGCGCTCCGCGCCGATGGCGAAGCCGGAGATGACCATCCCCTCGATCAGCAGGTGCGGGTCGTGCAGGAGGATGAACCGGTCCTTGAAGGTCCCCGGCTCGCCTTCGTCGGCATTGCACAGAAGATACTTCAGGGCGCCGGGCACGCGGGAGCAGAGTTCCCATTTGAGGCCAGTGGGAAAGCCCGCGCCGCCGCGGCCGCGCAGGTTGGCCCGCTTCACCTCGTTCACCAGGTCCACCGGCCGCATGCCGAACGCATCGGCCAGCGTGGAATAGGCGCCGTGCT
>JAAXXJ010000192.1 GCA_013334545.1 Nitrospirota bacterium
TTCTTCCCCTGCGACAGGAACAGGTCTTTCGCGTCGATCCTGCCGCTGTCCGAAAGCGCGGCGGCGCGGCCGAGCACGTTCCTGAGTTCCCGCACGTTCCCGGGCCAGGAGTAGACCGTGAGCGCAACGGCGGCCTCGGGCGAGAGGCCCGCGATCTTCTTGCCGATCTCGGCGGATATCCCCGCGAGCAGGCGGCCAGCGATGGTCTCGATATCCTCCTTCCGCTTCCGGAGCGGCGGCATGGAAACCCGCACCACCGAGAGCCGGTAGAAGAGGTCCTCGCGGAACCGTCCGGCCTTCACTTCCTTCCCGAGGTCCTTGTTCGTGGCGGAGATGACCCGGACATTGAAGCTCATTGGCTTGTCAGCGCCCACGCGCTTGGTCTCGCGCTGGTCCAGGGCGCGCAGCAGTTTGGGCTGGAGGTCCGGGGAGAGCTCGCCGATCTCGTCGAGGAAGATAGTGCCCTTATCGGCCAGCTCGAAGGCGCCCTGCCGGACCTTGACCGCGTCAGTGAACGCGCCCTTTTCGTGGCCGAAGAGCTCGCTCTCGATGAGGTTCGGCGCGACAGCGCCGCAGTCGAACACAACGAACGGCCCGGCGGCCCGGCGGCTGTAAGAGTGGATCGCCCGGGCCGCGAGCTCCTTGCCCGTTCCCGTCTCGCCCTCGAGCAGGACCGTGACGTCCGTCGGAGCGATGCGCTCGAGCATTCCGTAGACCTCCCGTATGGGCGACGACGAACCGATGAGCTCACCGAAGCTGTCCGCGCTGCTCTGCAGGATCTCGATGCGCTCCTCCAGGGGCGAGAAGGTCATCTCGGTCTGGCCCAGGCGGATGACCGATCCGGGAGAGAGATAGGCCTCCCGCACCCGCACGCCGTCCAGGAATGTGCCGTTGGTGCTGTTGTGGTCCCGAAGCACGTAGCCGTCGGACCGCTCTTCCACCTCGGCATGGCGGCGGGAAACCGTGGGATCGGTCAGCACCAGGTCGCTTCCCGGCAGCGTGCCGATCATGACAAAGGCCTTCTGGATCACGAGCTCCTTGCCCGCGTCCTTGCCGTTCTTCACCGTGAACCGCGCCTGCTTGACGATGAGCGGCCCTAGGTTCTGCCCGGCCAGCACCTCGGTCCGGTCGCCTTTTTTTTCATGAGGTCCGGTCTCTTTCTTGCCTTTTTTCATATCGACATTGTATCACAAGACAGGGAAATGATGATATCGAAGAGAATGGCCGACCATGCCCTCACTGAAGCTCCCTGAAGCAAGCTGCAAGGAATACTCTGCTTCTGGAACTCAAGGGTGCAGCGCATGGCATGCTTTGACCTTGCATGCTTTGACCTTGACCTTTCCCCGGGAGTGTCTTATCATATTTTCCATCTGACCTTGGAACACGGAGGGAACGACCGATGGGACCTGCAGCAGGAGACGACAAGACCCGGATAAGCGCTCCATCAGTATCAAAACAGAAGATCCCGGCGCGGTACCAGGCTTCCGTGGTGATCGTGCAGGGATACGCCGAGGGCATGGAATATTCCGTCGATAGAACGTACGCCGTGATCGGCAGGAACAAGGACGCCGCGGTCCCGCTGAGGGACCCCCTCGCCTCGCGAGAGCACGCTGTCATCGTGTATCATGACGGCGTTTTCGTCCTGAAGGACCTGGACAGCACCAACGGCACGCACATGCGGGGCGCCTCCATCAGGCAGCGAAAGCTGCGCCACGGCGACAAGTTCCGCGTGGGAGATACGGTCCTCCAGTTCATCCTGCAGGACAGCGGCAGGGCCAGGACCTACGAGATCGCGTAGATGAAGCTCATTACCTTCGGCGCGACCGACCCCGGAAGGAAACGCGCCAACAACGAAGACGCCTATCTCCTCGATGACCGGCTGCGCCTGTATGCTGTTGCCGACGGGGTGGGCGGCTTCGAAGGCGGCGAGGTCGCGAGCCGGATCGCCGTGGAAACGCTGGGGGAGGCGATGCCGGACCTGCTCGGCGACAGGGACCGCACCCCGCCCGCCGGACGCTCTTCCGGCGAGGAGGCGGAACTGGCTGCGTTGCGCTCCGCGGTATCCTTCGCCCACCGGACCATTCGCGCCGCAGTCGTGAAGGCGCCCGCTCTTGCCGATATGGGTACAACGCTCACGGCGCTCCTGCTGGCGAATAAACGAGCGTACCTGGCCCATATCGGGGACAGCCGGGCCTATCTCCTCCGTGACGGCAAGCTCACCCAAATAACGAACGACCACTCCGTCGTCGCGGAGCAGGTGCGTGCAGGACGTCTCACGGCCGGAGAAGCGCAGACCAGCCCCTACCGCCACGTGATCACCCGGGCGCTCGGCATCGCCGAGGATGCCGTCCCCGACCTCGTGGAGCGGCCGGTACAGAAGAACGACACGTTCCTGCTGTGTTCCGACGGCCTGACCGAGATGGTGGATGACGCAGGGATCAGGACGATCCTCTCCGGGTTCCCTCCCCGGGATGCAGTGATGAAGCTGATTGACGCGGCGAACGGCAGGGGCGGCGTGGACAATATCACCGCTGTCGTGGTGCAGGTGTTGGAGTTCTAGCTGCACAGAACAACAACTCGTGGAACCACGGTTCCCGGCACCGTTGGGTTGCGCAGAGCAGAGACGAGCTTTACCTACCTTGGTCACAGAGGCCACCAAGGACCCGGAGGAACGCGAAACACCTTTTGTTCGTGCGTATATTTCTCGGTGGTCTCCGTTATCTCAGCGGAAAAGATCTGCTTGTGTATCAAGGGATAATCCTCATCATTTGCGTTCCCGCGTACCTGCGGGACCGTGGTTACGAGGCAGTGGTCCGGGTATCCTCCCGATCAGGATGGCGGCATGGCGATCCAGCAGCTCAAGGATGAATACGAGATCCAGGACGAGATCGGCTCCGGCGGCATGGCCACGGTATACAAGGCCGTCCAGAAGTCCCTCGACCGGCCGGTGGCGATCAAGCAGCTGAAGCGGTCCTACCACGCCGACGAGCAGATCGTCCGGCGCTTCGAGCGCGAGAGCAGGGTGGCCGCCTCGCTCCAGCACGAGAACATCGTCCACATCTACGATTACTGGAAAAAGCCGACCTACGCCATCGTGATGGAGTACGTTGATGGCGCCAACCTTGCCGACGTCATCGAGAAGACCGGCGCCCTGCCCGTTGACGTGGGCATCATGATCTCCATCCAGGTGTGCAGCGCCCTGGAGTACGCCCACATGCGCGGACTTGTCCACCGCGATATCAAGCCGAGCAACATCATGATCAAGCGGAACGGCGAGGTCAAGCTCATGGACTTCGGAATCGCCCACACCCGGCACCTTGACGCCCTCACCCTGCCCGGCACGCTCATCGGGACGCCGGCCTACATGTCACCTGAACAGATCCTCGGTCATCCTCTCGACGTCAGGTCTGACATCTTCTCCCTCGGCATCGTGTTGTACGAGATGTTCACCGGGGTCAAGCCTTTTGCCGACGACGAGAAGAGGCCGGTAACGGCAAAGATCGTGCATGATGACTTCCTCGCTCCCCGCCGCGTGAATGGAGACATCCCCCGGCGGCTGCAGTGGCTCATCAAGAAGTGCCTCCGGAAGAAACCGAAGCGGCGCTATGCTTCCATGCTGGAGGTCGAGCGCAAACTGGGAAAGCGGCTCGCGGGCAGAACGACGAAGGCTGCCTCGCTCCAGCGGATCTCGGACTGCCTCGTCTCGCGCAAGGTCTTCGAAGCAGCGCCGGAACAGGAGACGATGATCGTCCCGCCGGCAGCGAAGTTGTCCGGACGGCTCAAGGCGTCGATCGCAGCTGTTACAGCGCTCATCGTCCTGGCTGCCGGAGCAGGGCTCTACTATCAGCGGATGCGGACAGACCAGGCAACGGTACGGCCTCCTGCTGCGCCGGCCACCCTGCCGTCAGCTGCCGGGCCGCCCCTGTCACGGCCCGTGGAGACCGCTCCGGCCCGCCTGCCAGCGCCGCTGGGCCAAGCCACCGGGACAGCGGGTACCCTCAGCCAACCGGCCCCGTCAACCCCTCCCTCGTCGGTCGAGAAGAGGAAAGAACCGACTGTCGAAAAAAAGACGGCTACGACCAAAAAAAAGAAGAAAAAGAAAGCGCCACCCCCTACGACCGGCATGATCACCCCGCCTCCTTGTGCATGAAGAGTGCCCTGTTCCTGATTCACACCCGGAACCCAAACAGCGTCTTCACCTTTTCGATGACTCCCCTGCCGGTACAGCGCTCATCGCTGGTACATGACAAAAAAACAGCGACAACCCGATCGGGCTGACGCCGTTCCCGCTGCTTCCCACTTCCGCTCGATCACTGCTCAGGCATCCGGAACTTCTCGCACACTTCTCAGGAGCTGGTCCGCGATGATCTGCCTGGGCAGGAGCAGGGCTCCGTTCCCGCCACACGCCTTGCTCCGCACGATATCCACGGTATCGCCGCTCATGAATATCACCGAGATCTTCGGCCGGGACGCACGGCTCCGTTCAACGACCGCTTCACCGTTCATTGTCAGTATGGCTAGCGGTGGTCACGATGCATCGGCGAGACGCCGCCGCCCGGCTCTATAAGCGAATTGTAGAATTCCTCCCATTCTTTCCGGTCGATCTTGTTGTCCCTGTTCTTGTCGGCCTTGTTGAACAGATACGCTTTCAGCTCATCGTCCGAGAGCTTGCCGCCCTTGCCCGGCGCAAGGTCCTGCGGTTGAACATAGGGAAGCGCCCGGACGTGCGCCAGCTTGTAGAACTCGCATGCCGAGAACTCGTCAAAGGTGATCTCACGGTCATTGTTCTTATCGAGACGGCAGAACTCCTGCTCGGACGCGTTTTTCTTCTCCGCGGGAGAAGGTGCCGCTCCCTGCAGGGCGAACGCAAAGGCCAGCATCAGGATGAGTATGTGGTGTCGCATATGGGACCTCCGCATAGCGTTCAGTCTTCGGCAGGCTGCCGCTTCCGCTCCTACGCGCCTAGGACCTCGCGGACCTTCCTGAGCAGCTGATCCGGGAAGATGGGCTTGGAAAGGAATGGCATCCCGTCATTGATGATGCCCTTGCTCTGGATGATGTCCGCAGTATAGCCGCTCATGAAGATGACCTTGACACCGGGCTTCATGGCCCTGATCTGTTCATAGGCGGCCTTCCCGTTCTTTTTCGGCATGATCACATCAGAGAGGAACAGCGAGAGAGAACCTACGTGATCCGCGAACTGCTGCACGGCCTCCTCGCCGTCGACCGACTCGATGACGGTATACCCTGCTTCCCGCAGCACGATCGTGATCAGCGCCCTGACGTCGTTCTCGTCCTCAGCGAGCAGGATGGTCTCGCTGCCCCCAACGGGCCGGTCCTCGATCCGGGCTGCCGGGATTTCGCCGGCGGTCTCGATCGCGGGCAGGTATATCTTGAATGTCGTCCCCTTCTCTGGCTCGCTATAGACGTTGATCGTCCCGTTATGCTGTTTGACGATCCCGTAGACGATGGCAAGTCCCAGGCCCGTGCCCTTCCCGACCTCTTTCGTCGTGAAAAAGGGCTCAAAGATCTGCTTACGGGTCCCTTCGTCCATGCCGGCACCGGTATCGGACACGGATATGACGCCATATCGTCCCGCCCGGTCGAGGTAGTTCACCTTTCGGGCCTTTCGTCGAACTCGACCAGGTCGGTCTCGATGATCAGCTGGCCGCCATGCGGCATGGCATCCCGGGCATTGGTGCAGAGGTTCAGCAGGACCTGTTCCATCTGGCCGCTGTCCGCCAGAACGTTCATGCTTTTATCGCGGAGCACCGTCCGGAACTCGATGTCTTCGCCGATCAGCCGCTTCGCGATCTTGGTGACGCTCTGCACGATCTCGTTCAGGTCCTCCTCGTGCAGTCCGTAGACCGGCACAGGCGTACTCTGGTTCAGGAGCCGGGCGATCTTCTCGTGATTGATCACCTGGCCGTCCTTGTCAAGGCTGTACGAGAGGGCAAGCACCAGATTATCGGCGGGAAGCCCCTGGAGGTGCTCCACCCGTTCAGCGACGGAAAGGTTCGGCAGGTACTGGATCTCGACCTTCCCGGCAAAGGGCTTGAGCTGCTCCTCGGTCTCCCGTTTTGTCGCAAGG
>JAAXXJ010000502.1 GCA_013334545.1 Nitrospirota bacterium
GTATTGTACCACTCCGGCAGCCCGCCGGCGCAGGGTCTTGACGGCCGGAAATGAAAAATGCCGGAACGTGCGATCCCTCCGGCCCTGCGGGTCGACCTGCCCGAGGCATGACGCAGGGCTGTCTTCAGCGAGCGTGCGTTCAATAGCGCAGTGCGGCAGCTTCCGGGATAATTCTACAGAACGATCGGCAGCGGAGCGCCCTTCTCCAGCGCCTCGAGCACCTGGGCCCGGAGCCCTTCCTTGCCCAGGTCCTCCTTGCCGGTCATCTCCTCGATGTCTATTCTGATGATGCCGGTGCGCGCCAGCTTCCCCGGCAGATAGGCGCCGTACCCGCCTTCGGGCTGGTACTTGTCCATGAGGCCCTTGAACGCAGCAGCGCGCTCTGCCTCATCGCTCACCAGGGACGCCCTGCCCTTCACGATCACGCTGCGGTAGAGGTACTCGGCCTCGCAGGGCTGGGTCCCTGCCCGGACGAAGGCGATCGGCAGGTCCGTTTCGAAGCAGACCCGGCTGTCCCGCCTGATGTCGTCGATCTTCTCGCCCTCGAGCGCGGAGTGGATGTAGATGCGTCCGTTCTCATGGGCGAAGTTCACCGGCTTCACCATGGGCCAGCCATCCCTCCCGTTCGTCGCGAGCCTGCCCACGTGGCAGGTCCGCAGCAGATGGACGATGACCGATTGGTCCCTGATCTCCTTGTTCGCCTTGCGCATAGAGCTTTCTCCTTGACAGATCCAAGCCTGACCCGGTTACTCTTTCACGACTCGTGGATCATCATAGTACTCGTAGCGGTCGCGACGAGCTTATTCCTGCCGTTATACGCCTCGCCGTACAGCTGCAGCAGCGTTCGGCTCCTCGATTTGAACTCCGCCCGGACCACGACGGCCTCGCCCGGCCGCGCCTGTCGTATGAAGTTCACGGTCATGTCGATGGAAACGCAGGGCTTGCGCGTCGTCCGGAAGGCCAGCGGGCCGAAGGTATCGTCGAAGAAGCTGGTAAAAATACCGCCTTGGAGCGATCCCACGGGATTCGTCTGGTCCGCCCGGACCGTGAACGAGACGGTCAGGCTCCTGTTCGGCTCATGCGAAATGATCTTTGCTCCTGATGCGATGAAGCAGGGCGGTGGTGCCTTCACGCCGGGATATTTTCGTTCGAACTCCTCGTCGTGGAAGAAAAAGGTGCCCTTTATATGATTATCATGTCTGTCTCGCCGGTCATCTTGACAGCATCGTCATTGCTCATAGAGGACTCCCCCTCACCTGTCAGATTATCTCACAGGCGATCCGGGGAGTGCATGCCCACCCGAGATCGCGCGCAGGGATTCACGGATAGTGTCATGAAGCAGGAAATGCTACCCCGGACAATCGGCTGCATTCTGCAAGATACTTCTCCTGGACAGCCGGGTCCGCGGCAGCGGGGTGAAAGCTCCGGTGCTGCTGATGAGAGAAATAGCCGCCCGAGACCAGTACTTCCCTGTCCCGGCTCACCGCCAGCCACACCTGCGTTCTCGCCCCTTCCTCGACGCTGACCGGCGCTCCCGGCCCTCCCATCTTCGTGGCTGCCCAGCCGGGGTCCACTGCATTGGACAGTACGCCGGGCCATCTGCGGCTGACGGCAAAGGCAAGGATGACGTTCTGCAGCTTCGAATCGGCGTAGGCGTCCGAGGCAGAACATCGCCGGCTCTTCCATTCGATGTCCTTGAGTGAAGCGTCGCCGCCTCGATGGAGGCCCGAGCTTGTATAGACCAGGCGCTTCGGCCTCCTGATCAGGCAGGTCAGGATGTAGGGTGCCAGGGAGTTCACGGCAAAGACCTGCGGCAGGCCATCGACGGTCCGGATGCAATGGACATCGCCATAGACGCCGGCATTATGGATCACGG
>JAAXXJ010000503.1 GCA_013334545.1 Nitrospirota bacterium
TGGGCATCGAGCTGACCGAAGGGTTCGTCGAGCAGCATCACCTTGGGGTTGTTGGCATAGGCCCGGGCGATCCCTACCCGCTGCTTCATCCCTCCACTGAGCTGATGCGGGTAGTGCTTCTCGAAGCCGTTCAGACCGACAAGGTCGATGTAGCGCTGGGCGATTTCCCGTCGCTCCTTTTTGCTCATTCCGCGCAGCTTCGGGCCAAGTTCGACGTTCCCCATGACCGTTTTCCAGGCGAAGAGCATGTAGCTCTGGAACACTAGCCCGCGGTCGGGTCCCGGGCCGGCAACCTCCTCGCCGTCCAGGCGGACCGAGCCCTTGCTCGGGGTCTCCAGGCCGGCGATGATGCGCAGCAACGTGCTCTTTCCCGATTGTCCCGGCCCCAGGATGACCAGGAACTCTTTGTCCCGCACTTGGATGCTGATGTCCTCCAACACGTGGACGCGCTGCTTGCCCTTTTGGATGAAGGCCTTGGAGATGTTCCGGCATTCGATCTTCGGTGTCATGGTCGATCCTCGAGATCCACTGACGGTCTACAGACCGGCGATGTCCCGCTTCCATGGGCAGAGGAGCTTTTCAAGCCCGGTGATCATAAGCGATGAAATCCAGGCCACGATGGCGATGATGATCATGCCGCCGATCACCAGAGAGGTGTCGGATATCTTCATGCCCTGGACGATGATGAACCCCAGACCCGACCGGGAGGCAACCAACTCCGCCGCCAGGACGCAGGTCCAGGCCATGGAAAGGGAGATCTGCAGACCGGCGAAGATAGCCGGAAAGGAGGCGGGAAAGCTCACTTGGATGATCTCGCTCCAGCGCCTTCCCCCCAGCACTTTGATAACGTCGTAGAGCTCCGGTTCGATCAAGCGGATTCCATTGTAGGAATTGAGAAGGCAGGGGACGAACGTGCCGATCACGATAATGAAGATCTTGGACGGCTCGCCGATCCCGAACCAGAGGATCGAGATGGAGATCCATGCGATCGGCGGCATGGGCTTGAAAATATCGAAAACCGGCTTGACGACGGCATCCACGTAGGGGTTAAGCGCCATAAACAGGCCGAGGGGGATGGCAATGGCCGATGCGAGGACGAAGCCGAAAAAGATCCGCTGCGCGCTGGCCCAGATGTGCCCCCAGATTGTCAGCCCTGCCAACGTGTCGCTCATGAGTCCCTCGAACCGCTCCACCACCTGCCAGGGGGTGGCCAAGGCGCCGGCGAAAAAGCCGCTGGCGGCGGCAAGGTGCCACACGAGCAGAAAGGCGGTCAAGGAAAAGACATGGAGCACATACTCATTGGTCACGATCCGCCGGATCGTCAGGGGTTTCTTGTCACGGACGGTCTTCTGGACTTCGTCGGCGATGGAGCTTGCCTTCCGCCCCAGCCCCTGGATGGTTCCTTCGGTCTCAGTCATCGGCGCTACCTCCTGATCCCGGCCAGGAGCCGGCGCTCCACCTGGTCGATGACCATTCCGATCGCGGCTCCTGCCAGGCCGACGGACACCATCCCAAGCACCACCAGATCCGGCAGGGCCAGCCGTTCAACCTGCCGCTGGCACCGTAGTCCAGCAGAGTTAGTGCAGCCCGAGGCTGGCAGTGAGGCATGGAGGAGCACTAGGTGATATAATCAGGAGGAGCCCAAAGACGGGGAGATCAGGCAAACCAATGAGACTTATCGCACTGTCGTAAACGCTTATAATACTTCCAAAGGCGAAGTTTATGCAAAAAAACAATGCATGCACTGCAATGAGCCTGCCTGCGCTGCAGCCTGCCTGACACAGGCAATGCATAAGACAAAGGAAGGACCTGTGATCTGGAGAGGGGATAAATGCATGGGATGCAGGTACTGCATGGTCTCATGTCCGTTCAATG